>JAZJZG010000059.1:0-2537 GCA_040389995.1 Pseudomonadota bacterium
ATAAACAAAGGATCTGCAATGAAAAAAAGCCTAAGTGTTTTAGTGCTAATGTCCATGCTCGCTGCATGTGTGACCATCAACATTTACTTTCCTGCTGCCGCTGCTGAGAAAGCGGCTGATAAGATCATCGATGATGTCTGGCAACTTAAAGATGGTGTGCCGGTACCAGCTGTTAAACAAGAAGAGCTCCCGGCAAAATAACCAGACTGACTGTTAAAAGTAATATTAAAGGAAACATCATGCAAAAATTGATTATGAGTTTTTTCATTATCTTGACAACACTATGTGCAACTAGCTGGGCCAATGCAGCGGCGGATCTGGACGTGAATACGCCGGCCATTTCTGCTATTAAAAGTAGCATGCAGGCACGACATACACAACTGGCGCCTCATTATGCGTCTGGTGCGGTGGGTTTAACTAAAGATGGTTTAATTGCAGTGCGCGACGCGACTGCTGTGCCGCTTAAAGATAGGCAGGGTATCAATGCCTTGGTTGCGGCAGAAAATAGTGACCGCAATGCCTTGTATAAAGAAATTGCCGCTGGCAATGGGCATGTCGAGTGGGAAGGTGAGATACGTAGCACCTTTGCACAAAGATGGATACAAAAAGCACAGGCTGGCTGGTGGTATCAAGATGCAAATGGCTGGATCAAGCGTTAGATGGCCTTTCGCTCTTATATTTTGACATTATAAATTTAGAATAATCGCTATGACCCCAACTTTGGTATTTGATATTGAGACCATTCCCGACACCGATGGTCTGCGCACCCTGTATGACTTGCCAGCACATACGTCAGCGGAAGATGTTGGCAATATCGCCTTACACCAGCGTCGCCAGCATAACGGCAGTGAATTCTTGCCGCTGCATCAGCATCGTGTCTGTGCAATCTCATGTGCGTTACGAGAAGGCAATAATTTTAAAGTGTGGACGCTGGGCGATACCAGTTCATCAGAAGCTGAAATTATCCAGCGTTTTTATGATGGCATAGATAAATATACCCCGCAAATCATTTCCTGGAATGGCGGTGGGTTTGACTTGCCCGTATTGCATTATCGCGGTTTGATACATGGTGTCAATGCTAGTCGCTATTGGGATATGGGCGAGGATGATAAAGACTTTAAGTGGAATAATTACATCAAGCGCTACGATGCGCGCCATTTAGACCTGATGGACGTGATGGCGATGTACAACGCTCGTGCCAATGCGCCACTGGATGATCTGGCCAAGTTATGCGGCTTTCCTGGTAAGCTGGGCATGGATGGCAGCAAAGTGTGGGATGCCTATAAAGCAGGCAAGATAGACGAGATTCGCCATTATTGCGAAACTGATGTAGCCAATACGCATTTGGTATATTTACGTTTTCAGCTTATGCGTGGGCACCTTACTCCTGCAGCATATGCAGCGGAGATCGAGCTGGTGCGCGATACCTTGACTAGCTACACCACAACTTCAAATAGTGCCTCCCATTGGCTAGAGTTCCTAGCAGCCTGGAAGTAATCTCTGGAGATATACTCTGGTAGTGCTCTAAAGTATGCTGCGAGTTTAGGTGAATCCGGGCATTATTCGAGATTTAAATAACGCGCCAATAACTGCTAAATTATTATGCCTAATAATGCGTTAAAATCCTACCTTAAGCAGCCTCCCAGTATTTAATCACAAGCATACATACATAGGTTTTTTCACATGGCACGTCGTTCTAGAAGTCGCAATCTACCACCACTTATTCCGGAAACTAAACAAGCATACATTGAATCTTTAGATCAAGAGGGCCGTGGCGTTGCACATGTAGATGGTAAAACAGTCTTTATTGAAGGCGCGCTTCCTACCGAAAAAGTAACATTCCAGTCGCATCGTATCAAGCCCAGCTATGAAGTTGGGCGAGTGGTAGAGGTATTGAAGCAATCCAATCTGCGCGTTACACCGCAATGCCCGCATTATGCGATATGTGGCGGCTGCAAGCTACAGCATCTGGATTTTACTGGGCAGGTGGCTAACAAGCAAAGGTTGCTGGAAAGTGACCTTTGGCATATTGGCAAAGTGAAGCCGGAGAATATGCTGCCGCCTATATATGGCCCAACTTGGGGTTATCGCCATAAAGCGCGTTTGAGTGTGCGCTATGTAGAAAAAAAACAGCGCGTGCTAGTGGGGTTTAACGAAAAAGCCACACGTTATGTGGCAGACATGAATAGCTGCGAAGTATTGACACCGGAAGTTTCTGCGCTGATAGCGCCGTTGCAAGATTTGATTATGCAACTTAGTCTGCGCGAAAAGATACCGCAGATCGAGTTGGCTGTGGGTGAAGGTGCGGCTGGTGAGAATCAGCCTGTTATCGTGTTGATTTTTCGTATTATGGATGCACTCTCAGCACAAGATGAAGTGTTATTTAAAGCTTTTGCGGATAAGCATGCCGTGCAGATATGGACGCAAACCAAAGGCCCAGATACCATTAAGCCGTTTTACCCTGTAGATTCTGCGGCAAAGGCCTTGCCAGCCTTGCAATATAGCCTGCCAGAGTTTGATTTAACTTATCCATTCAA
>JAZJZG010000059.1:2547-9340 GCA_040389995.1 Pseudomonadota bacterium
ACCTAACGAGTTTACGCAAGTGAACCCGCAAATCAACCAAGTAATGATACGCCGTGCCATGCAACTGCTGAATCCGCTAGCGGGTGAAAAAATTGCTGATTTCTTTTGCGGGATAGGTAATTTTACTTTGCCCATTGCACGCAGCGGCGCGCAAGTATTGGGTTTGGAAGGGTTGGCTAATCTAGTAGAACGCGCTAAAGAAAGCGCACAGCTGAATCAGATTAACCATGTGGAATTTGGTGTAGCGGATTTGTTCAAAATGACGCCGGATGCGTTGACTAGCCTAGGCAAGCTGGATAAATGGCTAGTAGATCCACCGCGTGATGGTGCGTTTGAACTGGTTAAATCTTTAGATGCAAGTAATCGCCCGAAAAGCATAGTGTATGTATCCTGCAACCCTGCGACTTTGGCGCGTGATGCTGGCGTACTGGTGAATGAAAAAGGCTACACTTTAAAATCTGCGGGAGTGATCAATATGTTCCCGCATACTTCACATGTGGAATCTATTGCATTATTTGAGCTTTGAAACATCTATATCTATTATGTATAGCCTTGCTGTTGCTGGCTTGCAATCGGTCTGAAACGCATGCTGATGAGCGTACTGCACCTGCTATACGGTTTGCGATTGCGCAGGGGCCGCTTAACCTAGATCCGCGCTATGCTACAGACGCCGCCTCGGCACGGGTGAATCGACTTATTTATCAAAGTTTGGTCGATTTTGATGCCCAGTCAAAACCTGTGCCCAGTCTGGCTGCATGGGTTGAAATTAACCCTATAACCTATAAATTTACCTTGCAAGCGCATCGCGCATCGTTTCACAATCAAACACCGCTTACCGCAAATGACGTTAAAGCCACTTACGATTCATTGCTGGCACTGAAAGATTCGCCGCATGCCGCAGAGTTTGTCAATATCGCGCATATTGAAGTGCTTGACGATGACAAGGTGTTGTTTCATTTGAAGCAGGCAGATAAAGACTTTCCGGCGAAGCTGGTGATAGGCATATTGCCCGGTGAGTTAATTGCGAAGAACCATGACTTTTCCCACGAGGCTATAGGTAATGGTCCGTTAAGGTTGATGGCATGGAACAGCGTGCTGACTCTGAAGCGGATACAAGATGGTCAGTTGATTCGCTTGGTTGAGGTCAAAGACCCAACTGTACGGGTATTAAAGCTATTACGTGGTGAAGTGGATGTATTGCAGGGCGATTTGCCACCAGAGCTGGTCAAGTACCTGCAATCCAAACCTGAAGTACAGGTTAAAACCAGTGTGGGCACCAATTTCTCATACCTTGGTTTGAATATGCGCGACCCGGTTTTACAAAATCTAAAAGTTAGGCTGGCTATCGCGCACGCCATAGACCGTCATGCGATTATGCAAAAAGTCATGGTGCCCAGGACTAGAATAGCCGGGGCGATTCTGCCGCCAGAGCATTACACAAATCAAGCGGCTAATAGTTCAAGCCTGCCTGCCTATGATTATAATCCTGCACTGGCTAGGCAGCTGTTGCTAGAGGCGGGTGTTAAATTGCCGCTAAAGCTGGTATATAAAACCTCCACTGACGCACAGCGCATACGTTTTGCCACGATTATGCAGGCACAAATGCAGTCGGCAGGCATTGCGCTGGAGATTCGCAGCTTGGACTGGGGTACGTTCTTTGAAGATGTAAAACAGGGTAATTTTCAACTATTCGGTCTAGCTTGGGTGGGCATCAAAACACCTGAAATCTACGCAAAAGCTTTAGGCACACAGAGCTTCCCGCCCAATGGCTTTAATCGCGGGCACTATGCAGATACCCAGCTAGATGAATTAATTGTGCAGGAGAACTGGCCGGCCGTTACACTGCGTATACATAATCAATTGCCCTACATTCCCTTATGGTATGAAGGTCAATTTGCCGCGATGCGTAAAAATATTAAAAACTATGCACCTAAACCTGATGGTAACTGGGACGATTTAGCTACAATAAGCAATTATGCGCATTGAAATCTCTATCCGACATCAAACCCTGACGTTATTCGACAGTTTTGGCGCTGTTAAAGCTAAATACAGCATATCTACTGCAGCCAACGGCGTGGGTTGCGAGAAAAATAGTGGCTGTACGCCGCTGGGTCAGCATATTATTCGTGCCAAAATAGGTGCAAATGCAGCGCCAGATACAGTGTTTGTCGGGCGTAGAGCTACAGGTGAGATTTATACACCGGCACTGAAAGCGGAATTTCCAGATCGAGACTGGATTTTAACGCGTATTTTATGGTTATCGGGCTGCGAGTCAGGCGTGAACAGGCTGGGCAACGTGGATACTATGCAGCGTTACATCTATATTCATGGCTCGCCAGATAGCGTGCCCATGGGTGAGATAGGCTCACATGGCTGCGTGCGCATGCACAATGCCGACGTGATTGAGCTGTTTGATTTTGTCGAAGCGGGCACGCCTGTTTTCATTCAAAACGATTAATGCAAATGATCAAAAAAGCATTTGGCTTTTGTTCTGTCATTTTTGGCGTGCTGTTACTCACATTTTTGCTGATTCATCTTGTTCCCGGCGACCCTGTCGAAGTCATGTTGGGTGAATCAGTTTCAGTGGCGGACCGTGTCCAGCTACGTGCAGATTTGGGCTTAGACCGGCCACTTATTCAACAATTTGGTACTTACTTAGCCAATCTTGCCCAAGGTGATTTTGGGCAATCCATTCATACCAAAACGCCAATAGTCGAGCTTATTAAGACACGTTACCCAGCAACATTAAAGCTGGCATTTTTATCTTTGATCATAGGTTTAGGTATCGGCATCCCTTTGGGTATTTATGCGGCGCTCAAAGCCGGGCATTGGCAAGATATCGTGGTGGCTATCGTCTCTGTGCGGCTGTCAGCGATGCCTGCTTTTTGGCTAGGCCCGGTATTGATGCTGATATTTGCAGTTTGGCTGGGTTGGCTGCCGGTCAGTGGCATGGAAAATAATAGCGCTATCATCTTGCCAGCACTTACGCTGGGCTTGGGCCTGAGCGCTATATTGACACGTATGACGCGTACCAGCTTGCTTGAGGTATTGAATGATGATTATATTCGTACCGCCCGCGCCAAGGGTCTCACTGAATCCAGAGTGATCTTACGGCACGCCTTGCGTGCGGCGTTGCTGCCTATCATCACTATTGTGGGTTTGCAAATGGGCAGCTTGCTGGCAGGTACGGTGATTACCGAAACGATTTTTAGCTGGGATGGCATAGGCCGACTTTTGGTGGAGAGTATAGAAAAGCGTGATTATCCTGTCACACAGGCGTGTGTGTTGGTGGTGGCTTTGAGCTACGTATTGGTGAATTTGTTGACGGACGTGCTCTATCAACTGGCTGATCCACGCGTAAAATTTGCCAGTTAACTCTCATTTACACTCATGAAGAAATTTGCACTGATTATTTTAGGTTTCTGGCTATTTTCCGTGGCGGCAGGGCGCCTATTGGAATTAAATCCCACGGCTATCGATCTAAATGCTATTTTAAGTGCGCCAAATGCACACTTTTTGCTTGGTACTGACGATTTAGGCCGCAGTATTGTTGCACGCTTGCTGCGAGGAGTAGAAGTATCCTTCATGGTGGCGATTACCGTCACTTGCGTTACCATGGCCATAGGCGTGCTTGTAGGCTTAGTAGCTGGTTTTTATGGTGGTAGGGTGGATCAAATTTTAATGCAGGTCACCGATGTGTTTTTGGCTTTCCCAGGTATTTTATTAGCCATTGCTTTTGCTGCGGTGCTAGGACCGGGTTTAGGTAATTTAATCCTTGCATTATGTTTAACTGGTTGGGTGAGTTATGCACGTTTAACACGTGGGCAAACCTTGAGTTTACGCAATCGTCAGCATGTGCAAGCTGCGGAATCTTTAGGCGCTGGCGTTACACGCCTGATTTTTCGGCATATATTGCCATTATTGCTGTCTATCCTGGTGGTGGAAGCCACTTATAGTTTAGCGAGCGTGATGATCGCTGAGGCCAGCTTGTCATTTCTCGGCTTAGGCATACAGGCACCCAATGCCTCGTGGGGCGCTATGTTGCGAGATGCTGTGCGTTATATGTTAGTCGCACCGCATTATGTACTGATTGTGGGTGTTAGCCTGATGAGCTTGATTTTGGCCATTAATTTAGGCGGTGACGCCTTGCGCGATATACTAGATGTGAAAACAGACGATTAAAGTTAAAAAAATGATCAAAGGTAAACTATGTCATTAGGTCCTATCATGCTGGATGTGGTCGGCACAGCACTTACTGCTGACGATATCCGCCGTTTACAGCACCCGTTAGTGGGTGGTGTTATTTTATTTAAACGCAACTACGAAAACAATACGCAATTAAAAGCGCTCACAGCGAGCATTCATGCAGTGCGCCAACCACCGTTATTGATTGCCGTGGACCACGAAGGTGGCCGTGTGCAGCGTTTTAGAGATGGCTTCACTAAAATCCCACCGATGCGTGAGTTTGGCAAAGTCTGGGATAACAACCCTAAAAAGGCAAAAGAGCTTGCCATAGAAGCCGGTTGGATTTTAGCGGCTGAGCTACGCGCACATGGCGTGGATTTCAGTTTTACACCAGTATTAGATATGGACTACGGTGATAGTCTGGTGATTGGTGATAGGGCGTTTCATTTAAATCCGCAAGCCATTAGCGATCTAGCTTTTGCACTGATGCAGGGCCTTAAAAAAGGCGGCATGCCTGCTGTGGGTAAGCATTTCCCCGGGCATGGTTTTGTCGTGGCAGATTCGCATGTGAGTATGCCAGTAGACGACCGTGAGTTTGACCAAATTGCACAAAACGATATGCAGCCATTCAGGATGCTGATTGACGATGGCATACAGGCGATTATGCCTGCGCACGTGATTTATCCTAAGGTTGATGACAAACCGGCAGGTTTTTCACCACGCTGGCTGCAAAAGATATTGCGTGAACGCTTAGGTTTTAATGGCGTGATTTTTAGCGATGATTTAAGCATGGAAGCCGCAACTGCGGGTGGAGACGTGACCACGCGTGCTTTGGCAGCGTTAAATGCGGGTTGTGACATGGTATTGTTATGCAATCAGCCAGCAATGTGCGATGAGTTATTAGAAAACCTCAAATGGACGATTTCAGCACAAAGTATCAGCCGCTTAGCGCGTATGCACGGGCAAAAACATCCACCTAGTCTAGACTCACTGCACGAGCATGCAGCATTCGTAAATGCGGTGCATCGGGTGGCGCAAGTGGGCAAGGTAGAAGGTGAGTTGTTTGTGTAGTCTTTATTAAGTGATGGAACTTTGAAGTTATCAAGTGAATATGCAATTTGTAACAATTTACCACTTGAAACTTATTTGTTAAGTCGCTATCTTAATGAGTGTAGTAGTTGATGGTTTAATTTACTGACTATTATTTTTTATTACTGAAAAGGGATCAAACAATGTTTGACGAAATGCAAGTTATAGGCCGTTCAGAATCGGCTCAGCAGGTTACGAATAGAGTGCTGCGTAATACTTACGCGCTATTAGGTCTTAGCCTCATCCCAACCGTTATCGGTGCGTTTATCGGTATGAATATGAGCTTTGTCTTTGCTCAACAACATCCACTCATGTTTGCAATCGGTGCCATGGCAGTACTTTACGGCATGTTTGCGGCAATTTCTGCCAATCGCAATAGTAGCGTAGGCGTGGTTTTATTATTGGGCGTTACGTTTTTACTGGGTTTGATGCTAGGCCCAATCCTGCAACACACCTTGCATCTACGTAATGGTGGTCAAATCGTAGGCTTAGCGGCTGGCGGTACCGGCCTTATCTTCTTAACGCTCGCTGGTATTGCTACTACGACTAAAAAAGACTTTAGCTTTATGGGTAAATTCTTGATGGTCGGCATTATCTTGCTGATTGTGGCATCACTGGCTAATATCTTCTTTCAAGTCCCGGCAGCCGCTTTAGCGTTGTCTGCGATCGGTGTGCTGATATTCTCAGGGTTCATTTTGTATGATGTGAGCCGTATCGTGAATGGTGGCGAAACTAACTATGTCATGGCTACTTTAGGTCTATATATGAGTATCTATAACTTATTTACTAGTTTGCTGCAGTTGTTAGGCGGCACTATGGGCAGTAGAGACTAATTAATTAAGTTAAAGTTATCCACTTAGTTTCAATAAAAAACCCGCTATAAGCGGGTTTTTTATTGATTAAAACTTATCAAGCCTAAGTGTTTCACGTGCTTTTAGCTAATCTACGTTGTTTAAAAAAGCCAGATAATACTGCGCCACACTCTTGTGCCAAGATGCCGCTAGTAACTTCCGTATGATGATTAAGTTTAGCCTCGTTCATTAAATTGATTACGCTGCCACAAGCGCCTGTTTTTGGATCGCTTGCGCCGTATACCAGCCGTGCAATGCGTGCATGTTGAATGGCGCCCGTGCACATGGCACATGGCTCTAGCGTGACATAGAGCGTGCAGTCTACCAATCGGTAATTCTGCAAATGCTGTGCAGCGTCACGGATGGCACGAATTTCAGCATGCGCGGTAGGGTCGTGCGTATCGATGGGTGAGTTGCTGCCGCGGCCAACAACCATACCATCTTTAACAATCACCGCACCTACAGGAACCTCACCGGCTTGTGCAGCTTCTTTAGCTAGCGTCAAGGCCAGTTGCATATAGGTTAAATCGGTACTGGTGGTATTTTCTAATGGCATACTAGGCTTTTTAGTTAGAAATGGTTTATCTTTAGTTCAGCACTAACTTAGAGCGGCACTAATCTTGGTCTGACTGCTTTTGCCCCCAGCGGATCAGCACAAATAGCAGGCC
>JAZJZG010000059.1:9350-13119 GCA_040389995.1 Pseudomonadota bacterium
AAAACAAAGGCACCACCTACCCACATACTAATTTCTGCCAAGGTCGGCGTGGCGTCTTGCACGGGCATGACAATCAGCTTGCGTAAAAATAATACGAGTACTACTTCAATGAAAGTTTCGACTTCTAGTTTACTGCCATTCAAATAACGTATCTCAGCAGAAATAAGCGCAGAAATTGACCAAAGCAACATCAGCGTACCTAATGCATGTAAAAAGCCATGTACTAGATTGTTTGCATAAGCTGCTTCTTGCACGTCTTTAAAAAATAACCAGGTAAACATGACGACAGATGTCGCGAGTGCTAATCCTATGATGATATGTGCAAAGCCGTTGAGCCACAGCATTGCCCTAATGGCGACTCTATTGAGTGGTGCAAACTCTTCCGGTAACTGATCTTTCGACATTGTTGAGTACCTATTATTGACTTTATTTTGTATGGCTTACATTAGCATTTCATCTAAGGTAAGTTGTTTTAGTTGTTCTAATAGCCATTGCTGAGCTTTGCCGCCATTGCTGCGCCAAGCTAAAAAACCAGTCACTTCATGTCTTGGTTCAGCAACTTGTTTAATGACTAGCTCACCATTGGCAATAGCGCGTTCAGCAAGCTTTTTAGGTAAATAACCTACGCCTAAACCAGAAATCTGCGCCTGTAATTTGGCTTGCATGTCTGGCACAGTCAGTACATCTTGCCCCGTTAGAATGCCAGAAGTACGTGGCGCTAAATTGCGTGAGCTATCCGCTGCTGAAATTGAGCGGTACTTCATAATATCAATATTCTGTAAGGGTTCAGCTAACTTGGCAAGCGGGTGGTGTTTAGATACAGCATAAACGAACTCTAAAGTGCCCATCGGCATCGTGGTATAACCGCCACCAGGCGGGCCATCGCCAGGAACACCCAATGCAATATTTGCCCGACCGCTTGCAATCGCATCCCAGCCACCGCCATATACTTCGCGCAGCAGTTTGATACGGGTGCCGAAGTTTTGTGCATAAAACGCATCTAGTATAGAAAAGATGGCTTTAAAATCAAACAGGTCACTGATCGCAATAGCAAGTTCGGTCTCGACGCCACTGGCAACGCGTTTGACACGGCATTCAAGCTCGGTAGCGGCATTCAGCAAGTGGCGACCTTCACGCAGTAGTTCCGCGCCGGCTTCTGTGAGTTCTGCACGGTGGCCGCTACGGTTAAATAGTGACACGCCTAGGTCTTCTTCTAATTTTCGTACGGTATAAGTGACGGCTGATGGTACCCGGAATAGAGATTCAGCTGCCGCGGCAAAGCTGCCTTTACGAGCGATGGCATCCAGCACTTCTAGTGAATCTAAAGAGAGTTTAATGCTCATAATGAAAACAATAGTTAGGCCGGATTATATAGAAAATTCTACATCAGATTTTTTGAACAAGCAGTGCAGAACTATTCGCTATCAGTATAAAATAAATCAGCATAACATCCAACAATCATATGAATACGTAATATTAAGCTTAATTCAACTTTATTGAATCAGTGATTTGGAGGAGTGTTATGAGTACGATTGAACATACTGCGACGCAATCTGAGGTGCTTGATACTAAAAGTTTCAAACTTAGAAAATCTGCAGACAGAGGCCATGCAAATCATGGCTGGTTGGACAGCTACCATTCATTTTCTTTCGCTAGTTATTATGATCCAGCCCACATGGGATTTTCAGCACTACGCGTGATTAATGAAGACGTGATTGGTGCAGCCCAAGGTTTTGGCACACATGGCCACAACGACATGGAGATTATCACTTATATGTTGCAAGGAGCGTTGCAACATGAAGATAGTATGGGTAATGGTTCTGTGATCAAAGCCGGCGATGTGCAGCGCATGACGGCAGGCACTGGTGTTAGGCATAGTGAATTCAATGCTTCAAATGAGCATAGCGCACATTTGCTGCAAATCTGGATATTGCCCAATCGTAACGGCCTTACGCCAGGTTATGAAGAAAAACATTTTGATGCGGCAAGTAAAAAGAATCAGTGGCGTTTGATTGCCTCAAGCTGTGCGCGTGAAGGTTCATTATTAGTGCATCAAGACCTGGACTTGTTCGCGACCTTGCTCGACCAAGGCCAGCATATCGTTTACCAGCCGCATATTGGACGTAGCTTATATTTCCAATTGGCAAGAGGTAGCATCATTTTGAACGGTGTGGCTTTAGCACAGGGTGATGCGATGGCGATTGATATTGATGTTGAAACAACGATAGAGATAACGTCACAAACAGATGCTGAAATATTATTATTCGATCTCCCGTCATCGAAAAACTATATAAGCAACTAGCAGTAAACTAATTTAAAACCAGGAGTAATAATATGACGAAAATAGCAGTGGTTTATCACAGTGGTTATGGGCACACTGGCATGCAGGCGCAAGCAGTAGCGCGCGGTGCAAGGAAAGTTGCAGGTGCAGAAGTGACACTGCTGACTTCCGAAGAAGCCCAACAATGGGAGCTTTTGGCAGACGCGGATGCCATCATTTTTGGTAGCCCGACCTATATGGGTAGCGCATCCGCACAAATGAAAGTGTTTATGGAAGCCAGCTCTAAACTTTGGTACACCCGTGACTGGAAAGATAAGCTTGCCGCAGGTTTTACGACTTCATCCAGCCAAAGTGGCGATAAACTTAGCACGCTGGTGCAGCTTGCAGTATTTGCCGCGCAGCACGGCATGATCTGGGTCGGGCAGGATCTAATGCCGGGCAATAATAGCAGCACAGGCTCAGTGAACGATCTAAATAGATTAGGTGGATTTTTAGGCGCAATGGCCCAGGCTAATAGTGATCAGGGGCCTGATGTAGCGCCTATTGCCAGTGACTTGCTCACTGCTGAGCACTTAGGTGAACGTGTGGCAACCATTGCCAAGCGTTTTCATGTTTGAATCAACTCGTTAAATCAATTAAAAATAGGGAATCGAAATGAAAGTTAAAAACAGTATCGTTGCATTGAGTCTTGCGTTGGGTTTTGGTTTTACCAGCATCGCCATGGCGGATCAGGAAGCTTATCGTATTGACGATGGCCACAGCTTTGCTAATTGGACTATCCGCCATGTGGCTTCTAAAACATCAGGTACGTTTAGTGATGTTACCGGTAAGATTTTAATCGATAGAGATAACTTGGCACATTCATCTGTAGAAGCGAAAATCAATTTGCTTAGTGTGAATAGCAGCAATGCTAAACGCGACGAGCATATCAAGAAAGACGAATATCTAGACGCTGCTAAATTTAGCGAGATGACTTTTGTAAGTACCAAAGTGGAAGCTAAAAGTAAAACTGAGGGTGTGATTACCGGTACTTTCACCCTGCATGGCGTTTCTAAACAAATGAGTTTTCCTTTTACTGTATTAGGTTTTGGCACTGATCCTTGGGGTGGTTACCGTATGGGTTTAGAGGCACATACCTCACTTAAAGCCAGCGATTTTGGTTTAAATTGGGGATTAAAACCCAATACGCCGGTAGGTAACGACATTGAAATCACACTACTGATTGAAGGTGTGAGATTACCAGCCGAGAAGGCTATCAAGTAGTCAGCCATCAATCGTGAGTCGATTAAACCGGCTACATTGTTAAGTATTCAAAACTACACAAGATATTACGGAGAATCACATGGCATTAGATTTATTTAGCCCAGTACAGTTGGGTGCAATCAGTCTTAAAAATCGTATGGTAATGGCACCATTGACCAGAAGCCGGGCGCCTAAGGATAGTGGTGTGCCACAAGCAATGAATGCGGTCTATTACGGACAGCGCGC
>JAZJZG010000060.1:0-5669 GCA_040389995.1 Pseudomonadota bacterium
TAAGCCCTCGATTTAAAAAAGCTATGCAATTGCTAGTCGCCTGTTGGTTATTAGTGATGTTCATTGTTACATTGATATGCATGCCACAAATGGTTGAAGAAAAATCAGCGCGTAAATTAGTGCTTGAAGCGAATAGTAAATATCCGAATATGCCGCTATTTTTATATGGAAATCATGAGTTTTCAGCGAGTTACTACACAAATGGTCGAATAAAGATTATTGAAACCCCACAGAAGCTTGATGAACTATTGCTAACTTCTGGTAATTTATTGATTTTGAGCACAGAATTAGCAAAAGATACTGAACTTCATGGTCACGGAAAGATTCTGGATATAAATGCGGCACATGCGTTGTTAGTCACAAAAAACTAAAAATTAAAGAAATGTATCATGCGACCACTCCCTTTTATTTCAATTGTGATTCCAGCCTTTAACGAAGCCACATCTATTGGTGAGACGATAAAGGAAGTTGTTCAGTCATTGCAGCCTTATTGCAATCTGGAAATTTTGCTTATTGATGATGGCAGTACAGACAACACAACAGCCATTGCGCATCAACTTATACCAGAATTCCCTTGTTTAACTTATATAAAGCTATCCAGAAATTTTGGCAAAGAAGCAGCGTTAACTGCCGGCTTGCATCGCGCTAAGGGTCATGCTGTCATTATATTAGATGCAGATGGGCAGCACCCGCCAGACCTATTGATCACATTTATACGCTTATGGCACGAAGGCTATGAGGTTGTTTATGGCGTGCAAGAGCAACGAAAAGAAAGCAACCTGCTTAAGCTGGCGAAAAGAACTTATTATCATTTGATGGAGCGTTTTTCGTCCATTAGCATTCCACCGAATGCTGGTGATTTTCGTTTACTGGACAGAAAAGCCGTCGATAGCATTAACCTATTTACCGAGAATGGCCGCTATATGAAAGGGCTATATGCGTGGGTAGGCTATCGTTCAATTGGCGTGCCATATGCTGCGAGAAACCGACATTCTGGTCATAGCCGTTTTAGTATCTTCAAACTTTTTAAGCTAGGTTTATCTGGCTTAACCGGTTTTTCCGTGCTTCCACTTCGGTTAGTTTCTTTCCTGGGTTTAGTGATATCTGTCATTGCTTTTGGATTTGGCGTTGAGATACTGATCAGTCATCTAGTTGGAAAAAATCCAGTACCTGGTTGGCCTACACTTGCAGTTGGTATGATGTTTTTTGCAGGTATAGAGCTATTAGCGTTAGGTATTATTGGCGAGTATGTGGGTAACATCTTTGAAGAAGTCAAAAGAAGGCCTTTATACTTGATTGCCGAAGAAGTTAACCAGCACAGCAAAAACAGCTAACTTAATAATATGCTGTTAAGAAAAGAACTTTTAATTTTCATCCTAGTTGGCATTTCGGCCGCATTTGTTCATCTTCTCATTGTTTGGCTACTCGTTAGCGCGAGTCTTTTATTGCCGTTACAAGCCAATATTGTTGGTTTTTTAGGCGCGGTGAATGTGAGCTATATCGGCCATTCACGATTTACCTTTAGGCAGACGAAAAGATTATCTATCAGGATGTACATTAAATTTTTCAGCATCGCTACGATAAGCTTTTTGATTAATCAAATTGCCTATTTTTATGGCTTGAAATGGTTTGGGCATACATTGTACATACCTATATTAGCGATAATATTAGTGTTAGTCGCAGTACTTACCTTCATTTTTTCAAAGTTCTGGGTATTTGCAACGCATGCGCCAGCTAACAAATAACCTGAACAAACTCTGTATTAATGCCGATGATTTTGCGCAGAATGCCGCCATTGACGCGGCCATCATTGACTTAGTCGAGTGTAAGATCATCAACAGTACCAGCGCCTTGGTTTTATCTCCACATTGGCAACAAGCAGCCAAAAGATTAACGAATCTGCCTATACAAGTGGGTTTACATCTGGATTTAACATCGCAGTTTACACATGAGTTTGACTGTCACTATAAGCTATCAAACCTGATTTATTTAGCTTATACACGACAGTTGGATATTCAGCATTTAGAACAGGTGATTGAACTGCAATGGGACAGGTTTTGCGATGCTTATGGGCATGCCCCAGATTTTATTGACGGACATCAACATGTACATCAACTTCCTCAAGTACGCGATGCTTTATTTTCAATCATCATCAAAAAAAGTTGGGGCTTGCAACAAAACCAATGGATACGCATATGTAAGGCCAAACATTGGCGCGGGTTAAAGGCTATGATCATATCGACTTTAGGTGCAAAACATTTGCAACAAAAGGCTTATACAATGGGCATAGCCACCAATTCTGACTTTGCCGGTGTGTATGACTTTAACAAAAATAGCAATCTAAAAGAGCTGTGGTCCAACTGGTTGAGTCAGTTGTCGGATAAGCACTCGGTGATAATGTGTCACGTCGCTATAGGTAGTCAATATGCGACAGATGAGGTTTTGCATGATGCAATTTACGATGCCAGAGTGAATGAATACAAATGGCTGAAGAGCGATGGCTTTCAACTACTCTTACAGTCAAAAGGGTTCTCATAAAGAATGATGCCATCTATTCTTATCAAAAATGTTTTAAATTAACTGCTAATTCCACCTAGTCAAATTAAGCCACCTAATATGAACCAACTAGTTAGCCATAAAACCAAGCTTTCCGCCCTTACATTAGCCGCGCTAGGCGTTGTATTTGGTGATATTGGTACCAGCCCCCTGTATACCATGCAAATGATATTCGCGACAGGCAGTCATCCCGTTCCACTCACACAAGCAAATATATTTGGGATTTTATCCCTTATATTTTGGACGCTAATCATGGTGACGTCCCTTAAATACGTCGCATTTATCATGCAGGCTGATAATCGGGGCGAGGGTGGCATTATGGCGCTACTCGCGTTAACCAAGCAAAATACTATAGGCAATAAAAAGAAACAGCAGCTTATTGCCTTGCTGGGTATCTTGGGCGCATGTATGTTCTATGCAGATGGCGTGATTACACCTGCGATTTCGGTGCTGTCAGCCGTAGAGGGCCTAGAAGTGGCTGCGCCAATATTGACCCCGTTGATATTGCCAATCGCGTTAGTGGTGTTATTTATTCTATTCTTGGTCCAAAACAAAGGTACTAACTTAGTCGGCGTTTTTTTTGGCCCTATCATGTTGCTTTGGTTTGGCACGCTTGGCGCATTGGGACTGCACAGCATTTTGCAAAACACCGTTATTTTAAATGCACTTAATCCTATCTATGCTATTCATTTTTTTGCGGTGGCGCCTTGGGTGGCTTTTGTAGCATTGGGTGGGGTAGTGCTTTGCGTCACAGGTGCTGAAGCCCTATATGCAGACATGGGGCACTTTGGCGGCTTTCCAATTAGACTGGCCTGGTATGGGTTAGTATTGCCAACTTTGGTTCTCAACTATTTCGGACAAGGCGCATTGATATTAAGTGATCCAGAAGCCGTGAAAAACCCTTTTTATCTACTGGCGCCGGAGTGGATGCTGTTCCCACTCATTATATTAGCCACTATTGCCACAGTGATTGCATCGCAAGCAGTAATTACTGGTGCGTTCTCAATTTCACGTCAAGCATTGCAATTGGGGTATCTGCCTCGTATGCATGTTGAGCATACATCTGAGAGTCATGAAGGTCAGATTTATATGCCGCGTGTTAATTGGGGATTGATGCTTGCGGTTATGGCATTGGTCGTAGGTTTTGGCTCGTCGGCAAACTTAGGTGCGGCTTACGGCATTGCCGTTACTGGAAATATGCTTACAACCTCGGTGCTGGCCGGCATTGTATTTCATAATGTTTGGGGCTGGGGCAAGCTACGCACTGGCGCGTTGGTCGGATTGTTTTTAACGATCGATATTGCATTTTTTAGCGCCAATATACTTAAAATCCCTGACGGTGGCTGGGTACCTTTAGCCATGGGGATTGTGACTTTCACCTTAATGATTACCTGGAAAACAGGGCGAAGCTTACTCTATCAGAAACTTAAAAGTGAGGCGATGGCACTTGATCCGTTTGTGGAGGCAATAGGTGCCCATCCGCCTGCCCGCGTGTCTGGAACCGCATTGTTTCTTACGCCAAATATAGATGGTGTACCCCATGCCTTATTACATAATTTAAAGCATAATAAAGTGCTGCATGAAAATGTAGTGATTTTAACAGTCCAGTTTTTAGACATACCGCATACCACTATAGAAGAGCGCGTAGAAGTAGAAGCTTTACCCTATAATTTTTACAAAGTAATCGTGCGCTATGGCTTCAAGGATGACCCGGATTTGTCGCATGATCTAAGCTATTGTGCAGCACAAGGTTTAATATTAGAAGCCATGGATACGTCATTCTTTATTGGTAAAGAAATTCTTATCGCTAGCGATAAGCCTGACATGGCTTATTGGCGTAAGAAAATCTTTATCGGTTTATTTAGGACAGCTGATACTATTACCAATCAATTTAACTTACCACCGAATCGGGTGGTAGAGCTTGGCTCACAAATGACATTCTAATCAGTCTTTTTACGCTACAAAAACTAGGGAGCGACGTATGAGTGAAGAGTTTGAAGTGAAAGGCCCGCACGAGGAGGTATTAGAGGCTGACGAAGAAAGCAGTGGTTTTAATGGCAGATTGGCAGTGATGACTGCCATTATGGCCACCATAGGTGCATTACTCTCATATGAAGCCAGTGTCACGCTAGGGGAGGCCATCATTTTAAAAAATGAAGCCTCTATTAAAAAAACCGAGGCGTCAGACCAATGGAATTTTTATCAAGCTAAAAGTAATAAACAAAATCTTGCTGAGCTGGCAGCTAAACTCACTACCGGCAAAGAGCATGATGATAGTAAAAGTGATACTTTACGCTACGGCGTAGAAAAATCCGAAATCAAAAAGAAAGCCGATGATTTAGAAAAACTCAGTAAAGAAGCCGATGAACGCTCAGAGCAATATATGCATCACCACCATCGCTGGGCCACGGGAACAACTGCACTACAAATAGCCATCTCCTTGGCGGCGATAGCGCTTTTGACGCGTCGTAAATGGTTACAGTATGTAAGTTTAGCTTGTGCATTAGTCGGCGTGGGGTTTGGTATATTTGCCTGGTTTGGGCTTTAATACTTACGCAAATTTTAAATATTTTTTACTGAAATAGCAGATTATTTGCTTACACTAGGCTGGGAAAAATTAGTCTCACATTTATTGATGGGCATCAGTTCTTAACGTATTCATATATTGTGAGTGTCACAAACCGTTAAAAGATTAAGGATTTATCTATGAGCTTGATAACCAGGATACAAACTTTTAACCAAGGTCGTGAGCAAGAGCGATTAGGCATGAAATACACGGCAATGCGCCAGAGTGCATTTGCTTTTCTACGCGGTACCTGCCATTTATTTTATGAAGATTGGCCCAGCGATAATCAAATAAACAATACGCCATTGTCCTGGTTATGCGGAGATATGCATTTAGAGAACTTTGGTTCTTTTAAAGGTGACAATCGACTTACTTACTTTGATCTCAATGATTTTGATGAAGCAGCGCTTGCGCCAGCCAGTTGGGATTTAACCAGATTATTAACAAGTATTCTAGTGGCGGCACAGACACTTAAAATCCCACAAAGTGATGCGATAGATTTATGCCGCTTACTTCTCAAGAGCTACTCGACAGCACTTAAAGAAGG
>JAZJZG010000060.1:5679-17048 GCA_040389995.1 Pseudomonadota bacterium
ACAAGAAATCGTACAAAATTCCTCGCCAGTCGAACCAAGCTCAGAAAAGGTAGCCGGGTCATTAAAATTGATGGATTGAAAGCGCTCGCCATCACAGATAAAGAGCGGGCTGAGATATTTGATTTTTTTAAAAAGTTTGCCAAAACGCAAAAGAACCCTAAATTTTATAAACCCCTAGATGCCGCCAGACGCGTGGCTGGTACAGGTAGTTTAGGTGTGGCAAGATACGTAGTACTGGTAGAAGGTCGCGGCTCACCCAATGGCAATTTTTTGCTTGATTTAAAAGAAGAGCTGCCTAGCGCATTAAAACCCTATTTAAAACACCTCCAGCCTAAATGGCAAAGTGAAGCGCAGCGTGTCGTCGATGTGCAACAGTGGGTACAGGCAGTTTCTCCCGCTTTTTTGTGTGCGACTAAATTTAATGGAAAATCTATGGTTTTGAAGGACTTACAGCCAGCGGCAGATAGATTGGATCTAGTCAGTTGGAATGGAAAATTAAAGCGCTTAAAAACCGTCATTAGTAGTATGGGACAATTGTTGGCATGGGGAGCATTGCGCAATGGCGGGAGGATGGGCGCAGCCAGCATTGAGGAGTTGATGGCCTTTGGCGGCAGGGAGGACTGGAAAGAACCACTCATTGATTATGCCATTCAGTATGCACATCAAGTCCAGTTAGATTGGCAAGTGTTCTCAAAAGCTTATGATCAAGGCCAACTCCAAGCTAAAGAAAAGTAGTGTGTATACATGCATATTATTAGCTAAGTATCAGACTCCTCACATGATGCTGCTATTTTCTACGCTGTCAGGTTTCTGTAAGAATTAAAGCATAAGATAAAATTATTATCATCTACATAAAGGTTTCCTAATGCAAGCAAGGCTTCTCTTACGTTTTATAACGTTATTTCTAGCAATTTCATTTTCGGCATCCATATTTGCCGCTGAAGATGCTTCCATGCATCAGGTTTATCTCGCAGCAGAGGCAGGTAAATTCAGTGAGGCACAAGCTATGATGGACAAGGTGCTGCATGACCATCCCAACAGCGCTAAAGCCCATTTTGTTGAAGCCGAGTTGATGGCAAAACAAGGGAATGTTAGCGGTGCTCAAGACGAATTAAATATGGCAGAGCGCCTACAACCAGGTTTGCCTTTTGCAAAACCGCAGGCAGTGCAAAAATTGAAAGCGCAGCTAGTACCCACCCGTGCAGCGACACAATCTATCAGTAATCAAAGCTATCCGGCGGCCAATAATAATGGTACGCCATGGGGCATGATTTTCTTAATGATTGGCTTGATTGCATTTATTTACTTTGTGGCTAAGCTCTTTACACGACGTAATCCACCAGTGATGACCGGGAGTAATTATTCTGGCAATGTTAATCCTCAGCCATATGGCGGCGGTGTACCTGCACCAGCGATGGGACAATCTACAGGTAGCGGAATAGGTTCAGGGATTATGGGTGGATTAGCTACCGGTGCTGCCGTGGGCGCGGGTATGGTTGCTGGCGAAGCGTTAATGCATCATTTTACCGATGGTAATCGTAACAATGGCAGCCTCTTTAATGAAGCTCAAGCCAACACTAATTCTATGAACACGAATGATATGGGCGGGTCAGACTTTGGTATAGCTGACAACTCATCATGGGATGATAACTCTAGTGGCGATGATTGGTCATAGCGAGCTATATAGCTCACGCTAGCACCCTTTAGGAATAGTAACTATCTATGCTGATGCACTGAAAATCTTTCACACAATGGCTCTAAAGGGGTAGGGTGGCTTTGAGTTATTAGCGTACGTTGATGTCCCCACGGATTACCTTAGAAAGTTAGTTAAGCTGACACTTAAAGGTAAAGAGTTAGCTGAATAACTCTGCACCCATATTTATAAACGGATGGCTAAGATTTAAAGTTAATAAGTGTGCAATAAACAGCAGATATGGTTGACCGTTGGCTTGGAAGCGGCTATCATGCTGGACTTTGCTGTGTAGGGTAAAGCAGTTTAGAAATAAGCAAATAGTATTGACTGCAGCTTGTCTTAGGAAGTAATTTTTAGGACAATTCTGGGCATTTTTGGTGTCAGTAGTCAAGTAGCAGTAAATATTAAAGTGCAATAAAAACAGCAGTTTATCGTAAGCCCGGGTGGTGAAATTGGTAGACACAAGAGACTTAAAATCTCTCGATCGTAAGGTCGTGCCGGTTCGATTCCGGCTCCGGGCACCAATATAACCCATTGAAAATTAAGTGAATAACAGTTTTCAATGGGTTTCTAATAGCATTTCTCAATTTATAAATTCTTAGCGTTGATAATCAGACGGTTAAGTGGCTCGAATCTGTTTGCCGCTACACACTAAGAACATTTGATTCTAGACCAGGTTGACTGACAAATAAACCTGCTCAGAGACAAGCATAATAAATGCAATGCGTAATCATTATCTTGCGGTTGAGATTCTCTTAAACTATCAATCAAGTCTATTAATAATTTAACTTGTGGCTTTAGCTCATATGGCAATTTATCTTAAATTGCCATTAACCTCAGTAACAATTCACTTGACAGTTCAACATTGTGGCGTAAACTGCGCGCCATTCAATTTCATAGGGGTCCTATTTTGGACAGCTGTAGTAGATATTTTAGTGAATGGGTTCTAAGCCCTGTATTTTTCACAAGCTGTCAATAGACTCTATCTATACTAAAGCTTGCGCATAATGCAGGCTTCTAGTGCCTCAGCGATTTTAATCGCTATATAGCACACTCCCATTCAAAACCATTTTCGGCTTAGCCGAAACAATATTGCGTCTATCTACGCATAAGGCGCTCGTACGCGCGCCTTAATAACGGGAGTATTTGGCAATGGATTGGGATGTTTTTACTTTACGGGTTGTGCTTGCATTAATATTTGGTTCGCTTATTGGTGCCGAAAGGCAGATGCGCCAACGCATGGCAGGATTACGCACGAATGAATGCCTTAGTTGCTACAGGAGCATGTTTGTTTGTAGCCGTTGCTGAAATATCTTGAGACTCGCAAGGAAGTGCGCGCATAGAAGCTCAGGTAGTGTCAGGCATAGGATTTTTGGGGGCAGGTGTGATCATGCGCGAAGGACTGAATGTCCGCGGTCTTAATACTGCTGCAACCTTATGGTGTTCTGCAGCTATTGGCGTATTAACCGGCCTAGGTTATCTAATGGAAGGAGCCATTGGCGCAATGTTTATATTGAGTGCAAACGTTTTATTAAGAGGTTTGGCACATTTTATCAATAAGCGCGATTTAAAAGCGCAACTGAGGTTGAACAAATCTATCGGCTTTCTATCGTTTGCGTTACCGATGACGAAGTGCACGTCCGAACACTCATGCTACATATGCTCAGTGGAATGCCACAGCTATTGATTCAGTCTTTGCATAGCGAAGACTTACCGCTAGCAGGTCGAGTAGAAGTGCGTGCTGATTTAATTGCCTCTCCAAACAACCAGCTACAATTGGAGCAAATTATCAGTCGAATCAGCCTAGAAAAAGGCGTGAGTGCTGCACATTGGACGGTACTAAATAACTTAATATCTTAAGCCATATAAGAGAAATTTACTGTTCGCCTTAATATTTCAGTCGATATCTAGAGTGTATTGTGCGTTTGTGATAAACGCACAATAAAGTTATTGAACTTAAATCGATCTCACATATCAATAATATACAAATGAGAATCACTATTATTAGTGTTAATTAAATGATTATATACAAAGGCTGAATTAGATTATGTTTGAGACGCTGATGATTTCTTTTAGAGAGGGGCTTGAAGCTTTTTTAATAGTGGCAATTGTACTCACTTATTTAACCAAGATTGGAGGTAAAGAGTTAATTCCATTCGTCAAAAGCGCAACTATTATCGCAATTTTAGGTTGTATAGGCTTAGGTATACTCTTAGCTAAAATTGGTGCTTTAACGTCATTTTGGGAAGGTACACTAGCCTTAACTGCAGCAGTACTTGTCATTAGCTGTACAGTACATATGCTAAGAACTGGTAATCGTATGAAAAGTGAGATTACCGGAGCTATAGACCGTGCAGCACAAAACCCAAGTAGCGGGGCAAAACTTGCAATCTTTTTATTTGTACTATTGATGATAGGGCGTGAAGGCTTAGAAGCAGCAACTATGATTGCTTCACTAGTTAAAAACAATGATAACCTGAGTCTTGCCATCGGTGGCGTCATGGGTATCTTTATCGCTGGATTAGTGGCTATCGCATGGAGTAAATATGGCTACCGTATCAATCTAAATCTATTTTTTAAAGTAACTGCCGCATTTATGATAGTGTTTTCCATACAATTGATTATTTATGCCTTTCATGAATATACCGAATCAATTGAGATTGCAAATCTGGGAATCATAGATAATGCTTATTGGCATGCAGCTACCGAAGCCTATGGGCCACAGGGTAGAATAGGGGCTTGGATTTCCTATAGCCTAGTCCTAGTCCCACTTGCTTTTCTTATATTCAGTTTTGTTAAAAATCCACAGTCTGCAAAAAGACAAATCACTAATAGTTGATTTTTTATAACCTAATTTATTTTTTGCATTAGCTGTAAGAAATTAAGCGTTATAGGACTTTAAATTGTCGATAGCGGACGTATTCTTGGCATATCTTGCCTGTGATATAAGTGCAAAATTTTGGTGCAGTTCAGACCATTTAGTATGAACAAGTAATATTGCTTCTTTAAGGCTACCTGTAGGTAACTTACCTCTTATAGAGGATGGTGGAAAACTCTGGAGATATTGCTTTGGGATTTGTGCTTGAAAGAAATAGGAATTACCTCTTCTGAGTAGACCTTTCGGAGAGTCATTTGATTTTCCATTCAGTCATTTTAGCTGAAATGCATCTCAAAACGGTGGTCTAACTTATTGACTTACGTGAATTTTATTGCGAATCAACCAGTTAAGGTTGGATTGGCGTCCCCACGGGGATTAAGGGGCTTCATCAAAATAATCAATTAAATCATTTAGTTAAACAAACCTACCTACAAAATGTATTCAGAAATGTATGCAAGATTGTATCTCTAAATAATTAAGTATTGAGGCTATTCTACAACATCTCTAAAGTTAAAGGCTAGCTAGAGGTTATTCACATCAATAATGAAGGGCTATAGAGTGCATTACTTAAACTTACGCACTGACCCTGTCACTACCCCAACTATTGCAAACTGCTGTCCTTCTGTAATCTCAATAGGAGAAAACTTAGCGTTTGCTGGTAGGAGTCTAGGTAATCCCTGTTTGGATTTCGCTAGTGATTTGATAGTGAACTCACCATCTACCTCAGCTAACACAATGTCACCAACCTTAGCTAACCTAGATTTATCCACTATAGCGACATCATTATCGAATATCCCAGCCTCAATCATTGAGTCGCCTTTGATACGTACAAAGAAGGTAGCATCAGCTTCATTGATTAAGTAATCATTC
The DNA here is from genome assembly GCA_040389995.1 of Pseudomonadota bacterium. Classification (GTDB taxonomy): domain Bacteria; phylum Pseudomonadota; class Gammaproteobacteria; order Burkholderiales; family Methylophilaceae; genus Methylotenera. Next base: position 11,121 of record JAZJZG010000060.1, read on the forward strand.
AGGTCTAAACGCTTTTCAACATGGTCATCAGCAGGAGAGGGGAATCCAGCAGCTACTTTAGTTGAGAACAAGGGCAACTCAATGATTGTAGGATTGAATGAGGGCTGCTCTACAGAGCTTACATTCCTTAGTTGCTCTTTATCTTGCTTACGCTTAAAGGCTTCAAGAAAGTCTCTTATGACTGGCTCTTGACTCTCAGGTATGCGGATGGCTTTAGTGGTTTCCTTAAAGGGACTCCAAGCTTTCCTACCAGCTCCTAAGCGCTTACCACCTCTATTTGGTTTATTGTTAGTTTCTTCCATTTGAATATTGTACGGTAATCAAATATAAAAGATACATAGCAATAAAAAAATAGATACTCACATACAGATAGCCCTAAGTGAATCTGAGGAATATCAATAAGTGAGTATCTAACTAATCTTTACAATTTAGACTTTAGCTTTGGTTTTAGCCGCTATTTTCTGCCTGATGCAATTTGTACGCCTGTACCGCGTGTACTCCCCAAGTCGCGTCCTTCATTAGTGGAAATACTTTGTGCGCCTGTGCCTCTAAATCCGGGAAGGTTATGTCCAGCATCGTCATCAACAATCTGAGCACCTGTGCGTCTATCTACGCTTGAGGCTATCTGAATACCTGTTCCTCTATTATCTTTATTTAAGTCTCGGTACTCATTATCCACTGGTACTTTAAGACCACTTTTAGGTTCTAGCGCGAGGCACATTGGTAACCTTTCTTTTGTCCACCTGCGTAAGACGTTGTTGCTGAGATAGCTAACATCATTGTTGTTGGTTCACACATTAGTTAATCCTTTAGTTAAATACATTATTCATTTTTAATACCTTCTCTCTAAGGCTCATATTTACTTGTTGCTAGGCATTTCTGTCGAATGTAAGTGTCGTTACTTGACACCCCTAGAGTCACCTTAGAGATTCACAATTAGTTAGCCTTACTGAATAAAAAAAGTGTCATCCTTTAGGGTTAGTTTGTTAACTTTGTCTTTAGGAGTTGTCTGCTGGTTACTAGCAGTAAACGGAGCTTCCCACCTAAGGGCTATTACTAGTTCATTCAGCCACTTAGTAATATCTTCTCTACCTACATCGTCACTAGCCTTAGCCATAGCTAAAACATCTAGCGCTATTAATCCTAAGGTCTTTGAGGACAAGTCAGGCATTGCGGTTAAAACGTGTCCTGTTCCCGTAGCTTTCGATGTTCCGGTGATTTCCTCTTTATGCTGCATACGCATTTGAATTGCCGTAGCTGGAAAGTCTTTCTGCATCCACGTGTGTAAGGTTTGATAAGATACGAATTGAAGGACACTAGCTATTTCTCTATACGATTTGTAGCTTCTGCCTTTCTTATTATGCTTACCTTTAACGTAAGCTCTAAATAACTCTCTCTTATCCTTAGTGCTAAGGTTTAACCCATTCTTCAAGTTTTCCCTACCCCCTAAGAATATGAGATGTTCAATTGGAGTACCCTTAGGAATCTTTAGGCTTCTGACATTAACAAGATGCTCCCAACTAATATTCACCATTGCCTGATACCTATGCCAGCCATCTAAAAGCAAATAGACACTTCGACCTTTATAATCATTAATCTCCGCTACTAGCAATGGTGGGAAGTTAGCCCCGTTAGCGTATGCCTTCTCATAGTCTTTTACAGTTGTAGATTTCATATCTAACCTAGCTTGTAGGATTTGATTTAACTCTATTTCATTAAGACCTATAGTTTTTATAGTCTCTTCTAAGTTTTCAAGATTAATGCTGGATTGGTTTGAGTTGGGCTTTGTCATATTCTTCATTTTCTACATTTGATAATTGTTTATGTTCAGCTAGTAACACAGCTATGGCTTGATTGTTATTGATTGATACGCTGTACTTCTTTAGGTATTGCCTTTGGAATAACTTGAGATACTCAAAGGTCACTAGGGGTAGCGCAAAGCTCCTAAAGACCTTCGTATCGTTTACATCCTGCATTGATTTTCCTTATTCAGATTATTGTTGGTGGGTTTGGATTGCTGGTTTATTACTAAGGTGGCCACTTCGGTAGGATAAGTCATTGATTTTTACTATTAGACGTATGTTTTATATGGATTATTTCTCCTTGGTTATTTAGACTGTCATTACTAAGATGTACGATTCAAGCTGTAAGTCATTGATAGTAAGTACCGATGTGTCTTAAATGTTGTAAGTGATGAGACCGTCTTTCACCCCTCTAGAAACTAATGCTTGTGTGTCTCATAAGTTGTCTTATATATTACTCTCAGTAGTTCCAGGATTAATAAGACAATAAGGAGTAGATGCCATGAAGGTTGGATACGCAAGAGTCAGTACACTAGGGCAGAGCCTAGAGAATCAATTGGAGAGTTTGACTAAAGAAGGCTGTGAGAGAATCTTTACAGAGAAAGCTAGTGGTAAGTCAGCCGATGACCGAGAGCAGCTTCAGTCAGCCTTAGAGTTTGTAAGGGCTGGTGACGTGCTAGTAATCACAAAACTAGATAGGTTAGCTCGTTCCATGATTGACTTAGGATTAATCTCTAAGACTCTCAAGACTAAAGGGGTAGGGCTTAAGGCATTAGACCAGCCTGAGATTGATACCACCTCAGCGATTGGTGAGCTTTTATTTAACATCCTAGGTTCTGTAGCAGCATTTGAGAGAGCATTGATTAATGAAAGAACCGCAGAGGGCAGGACTAAAGCTAAAGCTAAAGGCGTGAAGTTTGGAGCTAAAGCTAAGTTGTCAGAGAAACAACTATCAGAGCTTAAGCTTGAATCAATAACATGGACAGGTAGTAAGGAAGACTTAGCCTCTAAGCATGGAATCAGTAGGGCTACGTTATATAGGCTTCTGTCTTAGTGCTCACTAGGATGCTCCACAGGGCGTTTAAATAGCCTCTCCTACATCTTTGTATGTCCGGAGATTTATAAGCGCTCCTAGGGTGCTTTGCATACGTCATTTGATGGTTATATACAATAATAAATGACATTAATAGTTACCTATAAGCAACTGTTTACATTAAGAGATAGTGTCTACAACGGTCTATTTATACATGATAGCATTCAGACTCACTCTCTATGCTGAGAGGTTAACTTGAGACTCCTATGCTAATAAGAACTAAAAACTTTGAACTAGAAATAAGCACTCGTACATTATTCATTAAAGCGTTTAATACTGAGTGTTTCATCCATCAATCAGATACATCTGCATGGGATTACTTTAAGGATTCACCTACAGAACGCGAACTACAACTAGGTAGGGTTAAGATGACATTAAGTAAGACTATCCACTAGCAAGCTACTACCTCTAGTCACACCAGCGAAGCCCTTAAGATAACACTTGAGGGCTTTTGTTTGTCTGACGCTAGATGGTACAGATTCCAATAGTGCTAGTGAGATTAAAGCTTATGGTTTGACTGAGAGGTATCGCTAGTGTGGACGTAAGAGAGTCTGAAGAGGCCTCCGAGGGGGGGGAATCACAGCGTTCCACGTATAGTTAACCTAGACGGAATTTTGTATTGGAATTATCTCTAGTTACCCATTACTAATGAAACTCAATATGTTATAAAGTTACATTGAACATAAGATGAAGAACAGATAATGAAGATTAAAGTTTCATTGATATTGTTAGTAGCAATTGTGCTTTTTCTTACATGGAAAGTCTCTGCTGAAATGAATCTAAATCAAGACTTAAAGAAGCAGGTTGATGGGTTGAGTCTAAAACTTAGTGACAAGTTAGCTCATGAGAGCATGGAATTACAGACGAAGTGTGCTGAACAAGCAGGGACTACATATTTACACCTTGGTTATAAGAATGATGGCTTAGACAGTTATCAAAGCCATTACAATACTAAGCTTAATAAATGTTTCATTTCAATTCAGTCACTTGATAATAATGGGGTTGTTAGTGAGTCCATGTTCGATGCTTATGAGCAAAGAGGTTATGGTTTTTATATTGGGAAGATTGGTACTGATAAGCCTACTTACTGCAATTTAACTCCATCCTCTACAGAGAAGTCTAATTGCAAGTCAAAAGATGAATATGAAGTATTTGTATCTCATTACATGGAATGATTAAACAATTATAAAAGAAGAACTACATGAAGCAAATGAATGTGATACTACTTTTGGTAGGACTAATGGTTTATGGTTCTTCTTATGCTGAACAATTGATTGCAGCAGATTTCGTTGGGCAACCAGCTATTCTTTTAAAAGAGGGTGTATTGCAATCATGTGGGATTCGCTTTGTGGGTTTCGAGAACGCCTTTAATCCTGACAATCCCAAAGAGTCGATTAGGATGTCAGACGCATCCTTTATGCTGGATAGAAAAGGGTATGGATTAGTTAAAGCTACGCTTAGTATGAATACAGTTGGAGGTGTTCAAACTCATAAGAAGCAAGTGACTCAACCATTTAGAACCTTTTGGATAAAAGCCCCCAATGCAGATGCTACTAAGTTGGTTAAGGGGCAAGCTGTATTAAATGGCGACTCTATTAATTCAAAGTTATATATAACTGATGCCCTCTCAGTAATGGCTCTGCATGGTGCTGTAGCTGAGCACAAGCCAATACAAATTGGAATTAAGTTTGATGATGATACAAAGGACTTTGCTTTCTTTGGCAAGGTTACATTGACTGATAATGAAGCTGAGCAAGTGTCATCCTGCATGAATGAGTTAATAGGTTTAATAGAGAAGGATATAGATAAGAATGTTATTAAATGATTAGGCGCACTGCATTTAGTTTAACCCTACTTTTAATATCAGCTAGTGTACAAGCCCATAACTCTAACTATTGCTACTCCTGTGAACGTGACCAGCATGGACATATCAAGCGGAGTCTAGAGGCTAAGCATGAGTTCAGGCTAGAGCATCCCTGCCCATCTACAGGTCACCTTAAGGGTCGTTGTAAGGGCTATATCATTGACCATGTGATTCCTCTTAAGAGAGGGGGTGCTGATAGCCCTAGTAATATGCAATGGCAGACTCTAGAGGACTCTAGGGCTAAAGATGCAGTTGAATAATTTTATTTGAATGAAGAAGTAATATGAAAAAACTACAAGTTACAATCACACTAGATATGGAAATACCTGAAGAATGGACAATGGTTGACCATCCTGACGGAGTGCCTGTGTTGGATATAGGAGATGGTAGATATATGTATATGAGCTTTCTACCTATGTTTACTACAGAGCTAGACCCTGAGTCTAACTGGACTAGCGAGTGTTCTACAGAGTTCGCTGAGGAAGTCGTAGAGATGGTGCAAGGTGAGGATGTAGAGATGAAAATTATAGTTAACTAATAAAGAAATTAGGATGCTTATGTCTAGAGGGATGCTTTGGAGTAAATAGGTGGATATTATGTTTAAATTAAAAAAATGGTTATGGATAAAGGTTACTGGACTGTTAGGAGCTGACAGGGCTTATGCTAAATACTTAGCCCATTTCAATCATTACCAAAATAATGTTGTAGATAGTGAGTTACAAAATGAATTGAACGTAAAAGCTATGAGTAAAGAAGAGTTTTTAAAGGCGTGGAAGCCAAAATCAAAATCTAAAACTGGTTGCTGTTGAGTAATGATTATTAATTTCGATTTGATAACTCCTCACCTTTAGTGAACAACAGTTTTTAATGACCACATACAGAGCTTAGTAACTTTTACTTCTCTTGAAAAGTAAATGTAATTTGGGGCTTATCATCTGAGGATAAAAATTCATCCCACTTCTTTACACCTTCCTCTGAATTAAAGTAGTCATTAATAATGTCTATACGTCTGTTAATAATATTGAGTGACGAGACCAGTACTTCCTTTTGGTAGAAGCTAGCATGATATTGGCTTGTTAACCATTCAATTGCTTTTGAGCTGTTTTCAGGCTCAACAATATTCCATTTTGCAATCACAATGACGGTAGTAGAAATATATTCCAATATGC
>JAZJZG010000061.1:0-362 GCA_040389995.1 Pseudomonadota bacterium
ATAGCTCGACTACGGCATCCAGTAAAGATTGCACGCCGAAATTGTTGATTGCCGAGCCAAAAAATACCGGTGTTTGTTTACCGTTTAAATAACGCGCTGCATCAAAGGTGTGTGATGCGCCGCGTACCAGCTCGATATCAACACGCAGGTCATCGGCCACACGGCCTAATAGTTCATCCAAACGTGGATTATCCAGACCTTTAATCGTTTCAGACGTACCTTTATCCGCACGTGGGTCAAAAAACGATACGGTGTCGGTATACAGGTTATAAACGCCCCTAAAGCCTTTGCCCATGCCAATCGGCCAAGTCATTGGCGCACATTCCATGCCCAATGTGGTTTCGATTTCGTCCAACAACTCA
>JAZJZG010000061.1:372-2906 GCA_040389995.1 Pseudomonadota bacterium
CGGCTTTCACGGTCTAGCTTATTGATAAACGTGATGATGGGCGTGTCGCGCATACGGCATACATTCAGCAGTTTGATGGTTTGTGCTTCTACGCCATTTACCGAGTCAATCACCATCACCGCCGAATCTACCGCGGTGAGTGTACGATAAGTATCCTCAGAGAAGTCATCATGGCCCGGTGTATCGAGCAGGTTTACCATATGTTCACGATACGGAAACTGCATCACCGATGAAGTAACTGAAATGCCACGTTGTTTTTCCAGTTCCATCCAGTCTGAGGTCGCATGGCGCGAGGCTTTACGGCCACGGACTTCACCCGCTACTTGAATAGCGCCACCAAACCACAGCAGTTTTTCAGTCAGGGTAGTTTTACCCGCATCAGGGTGGGAGATAATGGCAAAGGTACGACGACGTTTGATTTCGGTTTGTAAAGCTGTGGTGGGCAAAGCGGACATGTTGTATTGGAATTTAGGTAAAGCGCTATTTTACCTTAAATGTGTTTATGCCGTGATAAGCTTGCGAGTCAGGCAGCAATTGTTGCAAAATGACTGTTGCCTAGCCATATCTGGCCTAGCTATATTTGGGCCAAGTATATAGTCCAAGTATAGCTAATTTTATTTATGCGTGCTTTTTACCAGCAACACAGAAACTGGGCTGGTGCGCACGATCGTTTCAGCATCACTGCCCATGACCATGCGCTTAATGCCACGTAAACCATGTGTTCCCATCACAATGAGGTCTGCAGGCCACGTCTCGGCCTCGCTGACTACAAACTGAGACACCGTGCCTATGCTTTCAACCATATGGGAGTCTACGGTAACGCCTTCTGCACGCGCTGCATCTTCTGCTGTTTGTAGCAGTTTTTTGCCATTATTATGCAAAATTTCTGGCAGGTAGGCGACGTTAAAATCTAGCGTCACATCCAGAGTCGGGATGTATGTATCAACCACATGCAGAAAGCGTAACTTTGCGTTTTGGTTTTTCGCTAGCTTGATAGCTTCGGCCATACCGCAGTCTGAGGTGGCACTGCCATCAACTGGGCAAAGTATCCGTTGGTACATAATGTGTCCTTCCGAAAATTCAGCATTAATTCAAATCGCTTGCTTAAGACGCCATAATACTCGCTAAAACCACAGGACTTCTTGGTATTGGTGGTTTAATCTCATTATCAGGATACCCTACAACTATAGGTGCGACCACAAAAAATTCGTCAGGTATATTCAGTTGTGCTTTTACCTCAGGTGTATTCAAAGCCGGCAGTGCACTACTTATAATGCATGTACCTAGTTGCATGGCACAGGCCGCTAGCATTAGATTTTCTGCTGCCAGCCAGCAATCCGCGCTGACAAACGGGGCTGCAGTTCTGCCGCAGATGAGGATGAGTGTAGATGCATCATAAAAAATATTGGCATCGGAACTATCAAAAACACCAAACACGTCATTGATGTGACTCGAGCTATTTGGGTTGGCTTCTGCAAGCAGTATTGGTTTAGCGTAATCTGACAGGCTTTGTAATAACGCCCGGTCTTGAATAATGACAAAAGCCCAAGGTTCCTGGTGAATCACGCTCGGTGCCCGCACTGCGGCTTCCAGCAATGCGCTAATGGTTACCTTATCAACCTTTTGTGTTAGATAATGATGTATTGAGTGCCTGGCGAGGATAGTCTCGAAAATGGACATTTCTATTTTTGGCAATAGCATAATCTAATCACTCCCGCAGTGTATCCGGCGTCACCACATTGTCGAATACAGTATCAATAATGTCGCAGGCAGGTAATCCGCGCGAACACGTATATCAACTAGTATTGCGCAGCAGGATTAGCCGTTCAGGCCACTTTCATGTGCAATACGTGCAAGATCCAGCAGATTGATCGCACCGGTTTTATGCATGATCTTGGATTTGTGAATCTCCACGGTCCGATGGCTGATGCCTAGGCGGCGCGCAATTTCTTTGTTTGGATATCCTTGGATCGCCAGCGCCACGACATCGCGCTCGCGGTCAGTCAGGTCTGCCAGGCGCGATAGGGCGTCCTGATGATCGCTGTTTTCCGACAATATTTTTTCAGATTCCCGAATTGCCGATCGCACCGATGCTAAAAGTTTTTCACGTGTCACCGGTTTGGTTAGAAAATCCACCGCGCCAGCTTTGATGGCTCTGACACTCATGGGAATATCACCATGCCCGGTAAGAAAGATCACTGGCAGTAAAATATTGCGCTTGGTGAGTTCGTCCTGCAATTGCATGCCATCCATTTTTGGCATACGGATATCGATAATGACACAGCCTAAACGCATAGTCTGACAGACCTTGAGAAAGCTCTCGGCATCCGCAAAGCTATTCACGGCGATGTTTTCCTGTTCGATCATGAGCGTCAAAGAATCCCGTATTGCTGGATCATCATCGACGATAAATACAATGCTGTTAGCAACAGTCATAGGGCAAATGGTAACGTAAAATGAAAGGCCGCTCCAGACTGGCTAGAGGGTTCGATCCATAACTGACCACCATTAGCTTCAATCAATGCACGGCTAAT
>JAZJZG010000061.1:2916-5341 GCA_040389995.1 Pseudomonadota bacterium
GAGGGGAGAATTCCATAGGATGCCCGCGTCGGCCGCGGCGCCGCGCGCCTGAGCCTGTTCGGCGAGGGTCAGGTGATAAAACTTTCCCAGGGCGCCTATGGAAAGCCCCATGCCGATGCCCTTGGATTTTGTCGTAAAAAAAGGCTCAAAGATATGTAGTGCCATTTCTGGATCCAGGCCGGGGCCGCTGTCTTGCACTGTTACATGTGCCATATTCATATCGGTATTAGTGCGCACGGTGATGGTGATAGCGGCAGGCGGTATGCCGATTCCACGCATTGCTTCAACTGAGTTTGTCAGCAGGTTCACCAAGACCTTTTGTACCTGAATTCGATTAGCCAGAACAACGGGTATATTCTCTTGTAACTGCAATACCGGATGAAAGCCACCATAGCCATTACTTCGTGCAATATCCAGTGCTTCTTTTACGACATCATTTAAATTCAATTGCTCAGTGATCAATTCACCCTTTTGCAAGAATGCCAGCAACTCATGCAGGCTTTGTCCGGCACGATGTGCCTGCTCTACACAGCCTTCAAGAGCCCGTTTTAGCTTGATCGTATCAATGGTCTCGTTTTGCAATGCATGTAGCGCTACTTCACTGTAAGCAGAGATCGCGCCTAATGGCTGATTAAGTTCATGCGCGATGGCAGAAGCGGTGTTAGCCGCAATCTGTTGCGTAAAGAGGGTTTCTGTTTCGGCACGCTGTTCCTGCAATTTCCGTTCAAGTAACTTCTGTTCTGTTACATCTCTGACAATACCTATCAGCCTGGGTGCATGCCCATCTTCATAGTGCATGCGTCCCACTGTAGCTACCCAGCGCTCAATGCCATTTTTAGGGTTAATGACACGATATTCTGAGGAGTACTCACCAGTGCCAGCAGGGTCAATGGCACGTTCAACAGCAGCCTGTCTGGATGTTCGGTCATCTCGATGGATCGGCCTCAGGAACTTCTCATAAGTCACAGATTTGTCAGAGTCTGCACCCCACAGTTCACGCATACGCTCATCCCAGTGGATAATATTATGTTTGGAATCAAAGTCGTAGACACCTAGGCCTGCCGCCTGTTTGGCCAAGCGTAGGCGCTCTTCGCTGATTCTTAATGCGCCTTCGGCGTGATGGCGACGTTCGGCAAGATACAATGTGATGAGGGTGTAAAGTTGCTCCTGCGCTGGCATCGGGCTCGAGCTGATATAAACGGCCAGCTTCTGGCCATCATGACGTAGTGCGACTAGTGCTTTGCCCCTACTCATTGCGTGCTTTTCCGGCTTGCTGTAAAAATCATCCCGGTAATATTGATGATGTTTGCGATATTGAGGTGGTATGACGGCATCTACTGAAATGCCGCACAGCGCTTCTTCAGTATAAGCAAGCAGTTGTTGTGCTGGCGTATTGGCATGCGTGACCTGACCATGAATGTCAATCAAAAGCATGGCGTCTGTAGACGCGTCAAATAGCATTTGAAAACTCAAACTTTCAGGTAGATTGGTCATATTGCATAGAGATGATGTACTTTTGATGGTTTAGTCTACGATAAAAAATCGCCTCATGTCTACAATATATGTGTGTATAAGGGATAGCCCTTACGTGCTTGCACGCATGTACTCATCTTCGCTTATCTATTAAATTGAACGTCCTGGTGGTGTTCCCAATGATTACCGTTCGGGTGGACATACCGCTGATTTTACAGTTCACATTTTGATGTGATATTTTACTAGGAGACATGGTATGGAATTTTCAAAAGAAACCCGACCAAATACGACTCAACAGGATATCAATAAGGCCATGCTAGTGGATAACATAAATCCCAACCATTCGAATACTCAAAGTAACCCCGGTATCAACGATGTGGTGAGATTGACGATTTATGAAAATGGCATTATCAAAGAGTGTAACAAGCTAGCGGCTGATTTGCTAGGTTGTGCGCCTAATAAACTGACTTGGTTAAATATATCTACATTCTTGCCAAGACTGGGAGAGGTAGCGCTACTTGAAGGCGAAAGGGTGAACCCTTATTTACGCTTTCTTTCACGTGTAGGCCATCAGTTTGAACTGATTAGTTTGAGTGGCGCACGTTTCACAAGCCAGTTGTTCTTTAATGAAGCTGAGAGCCTGTGTCCGCGCTGTTTAAGAGTCATCATTCAGCCGACCGGACTGCAAGCAGCGTCGCATTAAATGCATCAAGCTGCTAATTTTATTTTGCTATGAGCCATATTAAGACAGGTACATATTGCTCAGAGACTGAATACATTCACCGCGCCGCCGCCTGGCGCGGCATTCCATTTAGTTAATTCTCGATAAGCACCAGCAGCGCCTGCACCGTCACCATCTTCAGTTAAACCTAAGTTGATTGCGATGCCAGCCCAGCCACCAATGCCCGACATCACGCCGCCTGCAACAAAAATATACTTTGCCATGTATCGT
>JAZJZG010000061.1:5351-12024 GCA_040389995.1 Pseudomonadota bacterium
TTTGCCCTTATGGGCATAAGTAAATGGGTTGCCAATCACGCCAGAGCCTACTTGAAATTTCCATAAGGCTTTGCCAGAGTTGGCGTCTACTGCTTTAAACCATCTGTCCAGCGTGCCATAAAATACCAAGTTAGCGCCCGTCACCATCGCGCCACTCCAAATGGAGTAGGGCTCTTTGTTGTACCACTGCGCCTTGCCAGTTAAGCCATTCCATGCCATAAACCCACCTGTCACGCCATCAGGCCCAGGATGCATGATGAGCCCGGCGCCTACCCATGGCTGGCCGGCAGTATATTTGGCCTCCACCACATCGTAATCCATGCATAAGTGATTTAACGGCACATAAAATAACTGGGTTTTGGGCGAGTAAGCGGCGGGTTGCTGGTCTTTTACACCAAGTGCAGCAGGGCAGATGTTTTTAGTGGAAGTATCTTCATGCGCTGAATATTTAGGGTCTTTTTGCGGTATGCCGGTAGTTAAATCTACCTTGGTTGCCCAATTCACAAAAGGGTGCATTTTTTCAGCGACTAGCAAACTGCCATTTGTACGGTCAAACGTATAGCCAAAACCATTGCGGTCAAAATGCGTGGCTAGTTTTTTGCCGCTTGCATCCCATAAAATGATCTCGTTGATGCCATCGTAATCCCACTCATCATGCGGCGTCATTTGATAGCCCCATTTCGCCATGCCGGTATCCACGTCACGGGCAAAAATTGTCATCGCCCATTTGTTGTCTCCTGGCCGCACATCCGCATTCCATATTGATGGATTGCCAGTGCCGTAATACATGAGGTTCAGTTTAGGGTCATAAGAAAAATAACCCCACACCGGCCCGCCACCATGCTGCCAGCCATCTTGCAGTGCTTGCGGTTTCAGCCAGGTTCTAACACCCAAGTCAGCTTCTGGAAATTTGAGCTGATCTTTGGTCAGCGCTTTAAATGAGCCGCCTTCTTTATTGCCGCCATGCACATTTTCATAAGCGGACAATGCGGAATAATGCGGGTTTGCTCGGTTAAAGTCCGCACCGATCAAGACTTCGCTATCCGGGCCTGTGCTATAGGCTTTCCACACTAATGAGCCATCTTTAATGCTATATGCAGCAACAAAACAACGTACGCCATATTCACCACCGCTACAACCGGTAATGACCTTGTCTTTAATCACGTGCGGCGCATTGGTATTGCTGGCGCCAGTTTTAATGTCGTTGACTTTGGTTTGCCATATTAATTTACCCGTTTTTGCCTCAAGCGCTACCAATATCCCATCGTTTTGCTGTAGAAATATTTTGCCGTCGCCATAACCTAAGCCACGATTGACCGTATCGCAACACAATAAAGCTTGTGTTTGCGAGTCTTGTTTGGGAAAGTATGACCAGATGATTTTTTGATTATTATTCAAATCCAACGCATAAACGTTATTCGGGAAAGCCGTATGCACCACCATCATATTACCAATCACAAGCGGCGCACCTTCATGGCCACGATTCACCCCTGTTGAGAATGTCCAGGCTAATTTTAGTTGGTTGATATTGCCTGGCTGAATTTGATGCAGTCCACTATAGCCGGTATTAGCGTAATCTTTGCGTGGATGCACCCATTGCTTGTCATCTTGCAAGAGCTTTTGTAGGTTGTCGCTGGCGAGCGTGGAAGTAATAAATATGGATGATAAACTGCATGCCAATAAGCACTTGCGTGAAAAAGAGAACCAGGTTTTGTTTGAGTTCATTGTTTGCAAATACAGTTTTTTGATTAGTAAGATTGGTGCTGAGATTAATAACAAATAAGGGTTACTTGCCATGCATCAAAAAGAAGGCCGCCAGTAAAAGAGCGATTAGTACTAACAAGCCTTCCATGATTTAATTAACCACCTTTATTTCACTACTTCTTTAAGCTGTTCCAGTATCGCTGGATTATCTAAGGTAGATATATCAGAAGTGATTTCTTCACCTTTTGCCAAGCTGCGTAACAGTCTGCGCATAATTTTTCCTGAGCGGGTTTTAGGCAGGTTATCACCAAAGCGAATCTCATCTGGTTTGGCGATTGGGCCAATTTCCTTGCCTACCCAATCACGTAGGTTGGCAACTATTTTCTTGGCTTCTTCACCGGCTGGCCTAGCGCCTTTTAGCACTACATAAGCGACGACAGACTCGCCTTTAATGTCGTGTGGTTTGCCTACTACGGCCGCTTCTGCAACTAATGGATTGGACACTAACGCGGACTCAATTTCCATAGTGCCTAAGCGGTGGCCTGATACGTTCAACACATCATCAATACGCCCCATGATAGTGAAATTACCCGTTTTAGCGTCACGCACTGCACCGTCACCGGCAAGGTAGATTTTGCCGCCTAAATCTACCGGGTAATAGCTGGAGATAAAGCGTTCAGGGTCGTTATAAATAGTACGTATCATCGATGGCCAGGGTTTTTTGATGACTAACAAGCCGCCTGTGCCCCAAGGTAAATCTTTACCCGTTTCATCTACCACATCAATCGCGATACCTGGGAATGGCATGGTACAAGAGCCCGGTACTAGTGCATGTACGCCTGGTAGCGGTGTAATGACATGACCGCCGGTTTCAGTTTGCCAGAAAGTATCGGCAACCGGGCAGCGACTACCGCCAACCTGCTCAAAATACCACATCCAGGCTTCAGGGTTGATGGGCTCACCTACGGTGCCAAGTAAGCGCAGGCTAGTTAGGTCATAATTGCTAGGGTGTGTTTTAGGATCGGTTTCGCCTGCTTTAATGAGCGAACGGATCGCAGTAGGCGCGGTATAAAAAATCGATATCTTATGTTTTTCTATCATCTGCCAGAAACGACCTGCATCAGGATAGGTAGGAATGCCCTCAAAAACCACTTGTGTCGCGCCCATCGCCAATGGGCCATAGGTCACGTAGCTGTGGCCTGTAATCCAGCCTACGTCGGCGGTACACCAATATACGTCATTGGGTTTCAGGTCAAATGTCCAGCGCATGGTATTCATGGCATGTAGCAGATAGCCGGCAGAACTGTGCTGTACGCCTTTTGGTTTACCAGTTGAACCTGAGGTATAAAGCAGGAATAGCGGATGCTCGGCATTGACCATGACAGGTTCACAGGTGTCTGCTTGACCTGCAATCAAATCACTCCACCACATATCTTTTGCATTCCAGGCCACATCTTGGCCGGTTTTTTTCAGCACTATTACCTTCTGTATGCTTTCACAGCCACCCATCGTCATGCCTTCGTCGACAGCCTGTTTGAGTGGTAATGTTTTGCCGCCACGGAATTGACCATCTGAGGTAATCACCGCTATCGCACCGGCATCTATGATGCGTTCATGTAAACTTTTTGCAGAGAACCCGCCAAATACCACGGAATGTGTCAGGCCTAGGCGAGCACAGGCTTGCATGGCGACAATGGCCTCTATGCCCATAGGCAAATAGATAATCACGCGTGAACCAATTGGTAAATTTAATGTTTTTAAGCCATTGGCAAACTGGCAAACTTGATGGTACAGCTCTTTATAAGTAACCGTTTTCGTATCGCCATTGTCAGCTTCAAAAATAATGGCTACTTTATTGGGGATGCTGTTAAGGTGTTTATCAAGACAGTTGACTGAAACATTTAACTCGCCATCTTCAAACCATTTGTAAAAGGGCGCGTTGTCTTCATTTAAGGTTTTAGTGAATGGTTTATGCCACACTAACAATTCGCGCGCTAATTTTGCCCAAAAGCCTTCATAATCTGCTTCTGCTTCAGCACAAAGTTGATGATAAGCGCCTAAACCAGAGACATTGGCAGATTTTACAAAATCTGGATGAGGTTCAAAAACGCGTGTTTCGGTTAAAACAGATTCAATCGACATGTAGCTTCCCCAATGATGCTTAACGCACTTATAATTTATTACACTAATTGATATAACCAGTTTGATATAACCAGCTTAATGAACTACTAGAAGCACAATCTTACCTTAAACTTGCTTAATAAACCCATGCTAACTATCGACATTATTCTATCAGAAAACCGCACCACGTCTAGCGATGAGGCATATGTGCAGCATGCGGTAGCATGCAGTCCATTTGTAGCGAGATTGCTTACAAAAGATACACAATTGCTTAATGATTTGCTAACAAATCTGCATCAACAATATCAGTTAAGCGATATGCAAGATTTTTTGGCGCAACAAGTTATTGGGGATGAAGCTACATTAAAGCGTGCTTTGCGTGTTTTACGTAGCCAAGTTTTGGCGCGCATCATAGTGCGGGATCTGAATGGTTTGGCAGAGACGCCCATCGGGTTGCCGTCCCAGAACGAGGTGATGCTGACGACTTCGTTGCTGGCCGAGGTCACATTACAAACCGCGATCAAGTTTTTATCAAGTTGGGCTAGTGTGCAATATGGCTTGCCAGCTAATGCACAGGACGATGTGCAGTCGCTTATTGTCGTGGGTATGGGCAAGCTTGGTGGCTATGAGCTGAATGTGTCGTCTGACATTGATTTGATTTTTGCTTATGAAGAGGATGGAAGCACCAACGGTACTACTAGCATCAGTAACCAGGAGTTTTTTACCAAGCTGGCTAAAAAGCTAATCGCGGCTATTGATGAAATCACTGAAGATGGCTTCGTCTTCCGCGTGGATATGCGCTTACGACCATTCGGTAGCGAAGGCGCGCTGGTGAGTAGCCTGGATGCGCTGGAGGATTATTATCAAAACAATGGCCGTGAGTGGGAGCGCTACGCCTGGATTAAAGGGCGGGTGGTGTCTAAAAGTGAGGGTACTCATAACGGTGAAACCTTAGAAAAATTACTTAGACCGTTTGTGTTTCGTAAATACTTGGATTTTGGAGCATTTGCTAGCATGCGTGATTTGAAGATTCAAATTCAACGCGATGTGAATCACAAAGGCATGCATGACAATATTAAACTTGGGCGCGGTGGTATACGTGAGGTTGAATTTATCGCGCAGGTATTTCAATTGATTCGTGGTGGGCAAGATGCGAGCTTACAAATTAAACCGACGTTAGCAGTGCTGGCGTTATTAAAAGATAAAGGTTTGCTGCCAGAAAAAACGGTCAGCGAGTTGAGCCTAGCCTATGTGTTTTTACGTAATCTAGAGCATAGACTGATGTATGTGGAAGATGCGCAAACGCAGGAGTTACCGAAAACGGATGTAGCAAAAGCGCGCATTGCCAAAGCGATGAACTTTCCTGACTGGGCGCGGTTTTTAGACCAGTTAAACGTGTATCGCCAACAGGTGCAGCAGCATTTTGATGCCACTTTCAGCGACGCCAGCGCTAAAGAGAATGGCCGTGCAGATACATTAGACGTTGAAATATCTATCTGGAATGGTGCTTTAGATGCACCAGAGGCAATACTAGCTTTAAAAAATCTGGGCTTTCAGGAACCACAAGAAACGCTGGAACGTTTGAATACCTTACATCAAACCAGCCGTTATTTGCAATTGCCAGAATTAAGCCGCCAACGTTTCGATGCTTTAATGCCGCATGTGCTGTCATTGGCCGCGGCTATGCAAAATCCAGAGGTTACGCTATTACGTGTGACGGATTTGCTGGAGAGTATTTGTCGTCGTGCCAGCTATCTGGCGCTGTTGGCTGAGCATCCCCAAGCGATGCATTTACTGGTGAAGTTGTGCAGCAGCAGTCCGTGGCTGGCGAATTATTTGCAACAGCATCCCATTTTGCTAGATGAGCTGTTAGATACACGCACTTTATATGCGGAACCGGACTTTGCTGCGATGCGGGTTGAGTTGGTTAAGCGAGTCACTGAAGCAGATGGTGATATTGAGCGACAAATGGATATCATGCGTCACTTTAAGCATGCCAGTGTATTCCGTTTTGCCGTGCAGGATATCAATGGTGAGTTGACGCTAGAAACGCTCTCGGATTATTTAAGTGCACTTGCTGGCTTGGTGTTAAGTGTAAGCCTGGAAACTATCTGGCCATACGTTAAAGGACGGCATCTGGATATACCTAAATTTGCGGTGATTGGTTATGGCAAACTTGGTGGCAAAGAGTTGGGCTATGCCTCAGATTTGGATATCATTTTTCTGTATGACGATGATACGCCTGAAGCAGGGGAGGTTTATGCCCGCTTTGCCCAGCGTATCAATAATTGGTTTAATAGTTTGACCTCAGCAGGGTTGCTCTATGAAACTGATTTGCAGTTACGGCCAGATGGCAACAGTGGTTTGTTAGTCAGTAGTGTGCACGCGTTTAAAGATTACCAACTCAACAAGGCTTGGGTGTGGGAACATCAAGCGATTACCCGCGCAAGGTTTGTAACAGGTGATAGCGATATTGGCAAAGCCTTTGAGCAGATTCGTGTCGAAGTACTAACCCAGACGCGTGATGACGATAAGCTTAAAGCAGAAGTACTGGGCATGCGTGAAAAAATGCGTGCTGCACAAGGCGTAAGCCCAAGAAATGGAATTGCCAGTAAAAATACTACTGAAATGTTTGAGCTTAAAAACGGCGTAGGCGGCATTATCGATGTGGAATTTTTAGTGCAGTTTTTGGTGTTAGCTCATGCAAAACAATACCCGCAACTCACAGGCAATATCGGCAATATTGCTTTATTAAAACTGCTGGCATCGCTGAATATTATTGAAGCGGATGCCGCTGAAAAAGTAGCATTGGCTTGCGCCATTTCGGGAGAAGTTTTATTTATCATTC
>JAZJZG010000062.1:0-5477 GCA_040389995.1 Pseudomonadota bacterium
CGAACTCAAGGGTAGCCAGATAGGTTTTGCCATCAGGTGATACTTTAATGCCGCGTGGGCGGTCACCATAGGCATGTGTTTTGATGGTTTTTAATAATTTACCCGTTTTCATGCTGTGTACAGTGATGCTATTGTCGGCCTCATTCGTGATGATCAATTGCTGACCATCTTTACTGAACTCCACACCTTCAGTTTCGGGGCCGCCTATGATTTCACGTACTTTTTTGCCGAGTTTCAAATTGATAATACCGATACGCGCTGGTTCTTGGTCATCATCATCTTTTTCTGCCGCTTTAGCCGCATCAGAACCAGGTGTTGGCGGTGGGCCTGCTTTCGCGCTTGGCTCATAAGAGACAAAAGCGAAATTGCCACGCACGCGTACAAACTCAGGGTTTTTGCCGACAGGAATTTGCTTTACAACTTCATTGGTGGCGGTATCGATAATGGAAACGCTACCGTTTTCACGGGTGGCAACGATTAAGAATTTTCCATCATCAGTCACAGCTAAACCACGCGGACCTTCAGCTTTTACGTCAATATCGGCTGTAGAGGTGAGCGTATTTAAGTCGATTACGGACACGCCACCATCTTGATTAGAAACATATGCCTTACCACGATCAGCGGCATTAGCGTTTATAGTAACCGTCATTCCCAATGCAGCAGCAATTGCTAGATGCGTTAACTTCATGCTTTTTTTCTCCTTTATGGTCTGTCTATCTCGTTCGTTGGGCATACTAAATATGCTTAGGTTCAATCAGGCTAGTGCGCTGAGCTATGGACTGAATGATATGCAAGAATCATTCTTAAGATTTAAGCTATGAGAAACAGCCACTTATTTTTTATTGCAGATTATTGGTGGCTGAATACAACCACCAATATGGTGGTGTAGCTGCAAGATTAGCCTAAAAATAATTTATACGCAGGGTTGCTGGTTTCATTCCAATGCAGATAACCTAAATTAGCCAGAAACTCTTTAAACGCAATGGTGTCCGCCGGCGGGACTTGCATACCAACCAGCACGCGACCATAGTCTGCGCCATGGTTGCGATAATGAAACAGACTGATATTCCAATCGTGCCCCATGGTATCCAGAAACTTCATTAATGCGCCTGGTTTTTCCGGAAATTCAAACCGGAATACCATCTCATGTTCTGCCTGTGGCGCATGACCGCCTACCAAATGCCGTAAATGCAGCTTAGCGACTTCGTTATCGCTTAGGTCTATGGTTGGTAAACCTTGTGTTTGCAGCACATCCACTAACGAGGCAGATTCAGACGGGTCAGCAATCGCTACGCCGACAAAAATATGTGCATTTTTCGGGTCAGAATAGCGGTAGTTAAATTCAGTGATATTGCGATCACCCAATAAGCGGCAGAAAGTCTTAAATGCACCAGGCTGTTCGGGAATCGTTACCGCTAACACTGCCTCACGTTTTTCGCCAGTCTCAGCGCGCTCTGCGATAAAACGCAAGCGGTCAAAGTTCATATTCGCGCCTGAAGCAATGCCAATCAACGTTTCATCTTTTAGATTGTTACGTGTAGCATATTCCTTAATTCCAGCCGTTGCCAACGCACCGGCTGGCTCTAAAATGCTGCGTGTATCTTCAAATACATCTTTAATAGCGGCACAGATGGCATCATTGTCTACTATGATCATCTCGTCTACGTACTGCTGGCACAGTGCAAAAGTATGCTCTCCTACTTGTTTCACGGCAGCGCCATCAGCAAACAAACCGACTTGATCCAGCATGACGCGCTGGCCTAGCTTGAGTGATTCTGTCATCGCTTCGGCATCTTTAGCTTCAACACCAATGATTTTTATTTCCGGGCGAACAGCTTTAATGTAAGCGGCGACTCCAGCCAGTAAACCGCCACCACCTACACTGCAGAATATTGCGTGTATGGGGCCTGGATGTTGCTCGAGAATTTCCATCGCCATCGTACCTTGGCCAGCAATCACATCGGGATCGTCAAACGGGCGTACAAAGGTCAACCCTTCCTTTACCTCAAGCTCAAGTGCATACGTGTAAGCGTCAGAATAACTGTCACCAACCAATACCACTTCGGCGCCTTTGGCTTTGACCGCATTGATTTTTATTAGCGGTGTTGTGGTTGGCATCACGATAACGGCACGACAGCCTAGTTTTTGTGCTGATAGCGCTACGCCCTGTGCATGGTTGCCTGCCGAGGCGGTAATTACGCCACGTGCTAGTGCGTCAGCAGAAAGATTAGCCATTTTGTTGTAAGCGCCGCGTAGCTTAAACGAGAATACCGACTGCATATCTTCACGTTTTAACAGCACGCTGTTATGTATGCGCTTAGATAAATTGGGTTGCAACTCTAAAGGTGTAATTTTTGCTACATCGTATACCCGTGAGTTTTTTATTTTATTCAGGTAATCGTCAATCGTCAGTAGGGCATTATTCATGGCTGGTTTTTATTGCAAGATTCATTATGAGAGTCGATGCACTTTTGGCAATTTCATTCATTGCCATGCAGTGTTATAGTATTAGATGTACGCAATTATAAAGAAAAAACTGGGATTTAACTAAAAATGGCCTATACGCAAGACGAATTAAAGCAACAAGTAGCAAAAGCAGCGGTTGAATATGTAAAAAGCGGCATCATTGGCGTGGGTACAGGTTCAACTGCTAACTTCTTTATTGAAGAGCTGGCAAAAGTAAAACATAAAATTGATGGCGCGGTTGCAAGCTCAGAAGCTACAGCACAGCGCTTGCGTAGTCATGGTATTGAAGTGTTCGACCTGAATAGCGTAGATGGCATGGATATCTATGTAGATGGCGCTGATGAAATTACCGAGCACATGCACATGATTAAAGGTGGTGGTGGTGCATTAACCCGTGAAAAAATCGTGGCGGCAGTGGCTAGACAATTCATCTGTATCTGCGATGAAAGTAAATATGTGCCGGTCCTGGGCAAATTTCCACTACCAGTAGAAGTGCTCCCTATGGCTAAAAGCTATGTGGCGCGCGAACTGGTGAAATTAGGCGGCCAGCCAAAACTGCGTGACTTTACAACAGATAACGGTAATGTGATTTTAGATGTGTTCGGTTTGACGATTACCGACCCGATTGCGATGGAAGCTAAAATCAATCAGATCGTAGGCGTAGTCACCAATGGTTTATTTGCCGCACGTCCAGCGAATATATTATTGTTGGCCACTGCAGAAGGTGTTAAAACGTATAAATAGTACGTTGATGTAAATAGCGGCAGCATTATTGCCAGCGATGCCATAATTGAAATATTGCTGTCATATTTGCTTATTATCATTACACGTTAAAATCATGTAATCAGTCACACATCAAGGAAGTAACATGCAAACTGAACATACCTCTAAGCAGTACGACGCAGAATTAGAAGCCGTACGTGCCAAAGTGCTTGAAATGGGCGGCTTGGTAGAGCAGCAAATTGTAAGTGCATTAGACGCTTTAGTTAAGTCTGATCCTAAGTTAGCCAAAGAGGTCATGGATAACGAGCATCGTGTGAATAATCTAGAGATTCAGATTGATGAGGATTGCAGCCACATTATTGCGCGTCGTCAGCCAGCCGCGGGTGATTTGCGTATGGTGATGATGATAGTAAAAACCATTACCGACCTTGAGCGCATTGGCGATGAAGCCAGTAAAATCGCTCGTACTGCGCAAAAAATCTACGAAGAAGACCGTATGTATAAACCACGCTTTAACGAAATTAAAGCGATGGTGGCGTTAGTGCGTGAAATGTTGCGCACCGCTTTGGATGGTTTTGCCCGTTTGGACGTCAGTCAAACAGTGGAAGTCGCTAGACAAGACGAGCAAGTGGATGAGCATTTTCGCGCTGCCATGCGTCAATTGATTACGTTCATGCTAGAAGATCCGCGTACTATTTCAATGTCACTGGAAGTATTGTTCGTAGCAAAATCTATAGAACGTATCGGTGACCATGCGAAGAATATCGCAGAATATGTAGTGTATATGGTGAAAGGTAAAGATGTACGCCACATTTCTGTGCAAGAGATGGAGCGTGAGACTTTGCAGTCTTAAGTGTTTGAATTAAAGTAAAAAGCGCCTGAATAGGCGCTTTTTTATCATATAAGCTTTTTAATGATAATAATTTAGGTGGGGTCGCTTGACCTAGCTTTTCTCTGGAACATAGCCACTGGCTGTATCCGCGCCATCGCCAAAAAAATATTTTTCCGTTTGTTCGGTCAGGTATTTACGTGCGGCCGGGTCGGCTAAACTCAGGCGATTTTCATTGACCAGCATGGTTTGCTGTTTTAGCCATATGGCCCATGCCTCTTTAGAAACATTCAAATAAATACGTTTGCCAAGTTCACCTGGATATGGAGGAAAGTCCATGCCATCTGCTTCTTTACCTAATTTAATACAATTGACTGTGCGTGCCATAATAATCTGCTTTAACCTGTGAATAGATACTTAAAACATAATGATAGCGCATGTTAAAATTTACGCATTAGAATTTCGTTCATAATGTCAGAAAGCCTACGATGCAAAACCCTAAAGATCAAAATTCACAAGCGGCTAAAGAGAGTCCGTTCAAAGGTAAAACAGGTTTTTCCCGTTTAATCAACGCTTTTGGGTATTCGCTGGAAGGCTTTAAAGCGGCTTTTAAGCATGAAGATGCATTTCGGCAAGAAGTGTTTTTAACGGTAGTATTGATTCCGCTGGCCTGTTATTTGGGGAAAAGCCGGATTGAACGCGCTTTGATGATTGCCAGTGTGTTGTTGGTGTTAATTGTGGAGTTATTGAACTCTGCCATTGAAGCTGCGGTAGATCATACCTCGACAGAGCACCACGCACTGGCCAAACGCGCCAAAGATATTGGCAGCGCGGCAGTGTTTTTAGCATTGTCTATCGTAGCTGTCGTTTGGGGGTTCGTGTTACTAGGTTAACGGCAAGCCGTCACTGCGAGTAGTGCTTGGTAATTTTTAATCACTTCTATGCAACTACTCGCAATCACTGGTGTTAACTAAAAATCGCTACGTAATCCAATCAATATAGACCGTTCGCCTTGCGGTGAAATGTCTTTCAGAAATGAAGCATGGTCTCTAATCTCTTGATTAAGCAGATTATTTGCCTTGGCAAACACTTCCACATTTAACTTAGTTGGTAGTTTGTAGCTGACTAACGCGCTCACGTCAGTGTAACTATCCGTTGCCAGTTCGTTAGCTGCGGTGCGGTTTTGCGCAAAGGCATGCAGCACGTCTATTCTGGCGCCAAAGCTATTCTTCTGATAATGCAAACCGCCGCCTAATCTAAGTGGCGCTATGCGCGGTAAGGGGTCGCCTGTAGACAGGTTGGTCGCACGTACGTAATCGCCACGTAAAACTAAATCTAGGTTATCTTGCACATTGAATTTGCCTTCTGCTTCAAAGCCCTTAAAACTTGCTGCAACTTGAGTAAATTGGGCGATTGGTATCAATTGCCCATCAAATAATGCAGTGTTAGGCGTATCCAG
>JAZJZG010000062.1:5487-13935 GCA_040389995.1 Pseudomonadota bacterium
GATAAAGCTGCTAAAGCGTGTGTAGTAAGGCCCTGCACTAAATGAATTTTTGCCATCTTTCCAGCGTATTTGTGCATCTATACCATTAGAGCGCTCTTTACCAAAATTAGTGTTGCCGATTTCAAACTGACCAGTAGCAAGGTGTGGGCCATTGGCATAAAGCTCGAAATAGCTGGGGGCACGTTCATTATGTGAAAGATTGCTGGCAATTGACCAGTGACTATCAACCGTATATAGCCCACCGAGCGCATAGCTATTCGGGTTGAAGCTGCGGTTCTGCGCAGGACCAAATGTGGCGTTATCGCCAGAATCTACCGAGGTATGTTCTACGCGGCCACCAAAGCTTAGTTTTAATTGATCTATGGGTAATTCTTCGTAAGCATACAACGCTTTAGACTGTGTGTTGGTGCTAGGTACAAACGCTTCTACACCTAAGGCCTCAAAAGTCGTATTTTGGAATTGCACGCCAACTACGCCATTTAATTGCAAGTTATTTGTAAGGCTGATTTTTGCATGGCTTGCTTCAATGGAACCTTCAACGCCTTTGTTTTTAAAGGTGGTGCCAATTTCGCCAGTAGTGGTATCGATTTCTTTATGGACATAATCGGTATATGCCATGCGCACCTTCACACGGTTGATAATGCTGCCTAAGTCGGTAAATTCTGAAGCAATATCCCAGCGCTGACTTTTCATATCAATATGTACCGCGTCATCGGCGACCGTGCCATAGTTGCTATTGAAGCCAGAGTAAGATGCACCTAAGTAGCCATTGTCAAAAGTAAGTGAGGCGCCAATAGCGCCGCCATCGCCAGTGGCATTGCTATTGATTAGTGTGCCGTTATTAGTGCGCGGCGTGCCATCAGCGGCACTTTTGCGGCTTGAAACTGCAAAGCCTGGAATGCTTAAATCATTACTTTTACGGCTATATGCATCTGCATGAATCGCTAATTGGCCGTTACCAGCATCTACCACACCGGCGACATTGCTTTGGCTATCTGGGCCGCCTAAGCGTGCTTCGGCTCTGCCGGTAACACCATCCAGTTTTTCGGTAGGGATTCTATGGTCAATCGCATTGACCACGCCGCCTACTGCGCTGCCACCATAGAGTAGAGCGGCGGGTCCACGCACTACATCAATTTGCTCAATTACTAATGGGTCTACAGCTACGGCATGGTCAAAGCTCAAAGATGACGCATCTACAATACCAACACCATTTTGCATAATACGCACACGTTCACCATCTAAGCCGCGGATGATAGGACGTGAAGCATTAGGGCCATAATGGGTCGCACTAACACCGGGCATGCCATCTAGCGTATCGCCCAATGTACTTTCACGTTTTAGTGATAGTTCGCGACCGTTAAGTACGGTGACTGGCACTACTAACTCATCAGAACTCAGGCCAAGTGGATTGCCAGTGACGGCAACGGAAGGTAATTCGATTTTAGTGACAGGTGCCTTGTTGGTGGCTTCATTAGTATTTGCTGCATCGTCAGCAAATACTAATGGACTGGCAAATGCCGTTAGGATGCTTAAAAGCAGCGGTTTATAAGCTAAAAAATGTTTAGGCTGCAATAAAACTCGTACTTTTTTGGTTGGGTTTTTCATGAAAATTCTCTCATCACAACGGTGTATAGCAATAGTAGAAATAGCCAACTGGTCATCGCTGAATTCGCTAGACCAAAGGCTATAAGTAATGCAGCTGGCACTTATGCCATGCAATGCAAAGTTACTGAGTGTTAAATGAGAGTGGGAGGTGCGCGGGCGCTGTAACTACGGGGTTTTAAGAGCGATAAGGTGGTTCGGTCGCTATTGATAAACAGATGGCTTGCAACAACCGTGACTAATGCAATATGGCTACCTGCAATGACATGGCCAAGTTCAGCGTAACTGACGCATTTTTCGCAGACCGGATTGTGTGGTGCCTGGGGATTCTTATTATTTTTGTTGAAAGATTGTACGTCTGGGTTCTGTTTAGTAAGACTTTGTTGTTGGCCGAGTGCCGTAGCGTCGGCATAGTGTGAAAGCTCATGTGTTATCGCGCCAATTTGGGCGAAGCCAAATGACACAATAAGTGACAAAGTGAGGATTAAGCGATGCAACATGATTGCATTTTAGCAGAAAATTGTTGTAATCATATGACGGTTTGACGTGGAAATGCAAAAAGGCCACAAATGCCCTAATTATATAACTGAGTCTAAAGTTATAACTTAACCCAATTTATAACTTAGCTCAAATTTTGCATCCGTTGATGCTACATCTGGATATTTGGTAAGTGGCATTTCCTGTGCCACCCTCATTGATTATTCTTATCGCATGGTTGTGAGCAACCTTATCAACAAAACTCTTGAATAGCTTTAAACTAACTTCGTCTAGAATGTTGTTCTAACACGCTCATCACCATATCCTCTGTTAGAGAACATGAGCTAGAGTAATATCAGATTAAAGGAAAATTAGCATGGGAAAGTATGTAGACGGGTTTGTAATCCCAATATCAAAGTACAATGTAATTGAATACAGGCTTAAGGCAGAAAAAGCCGGCGCGATATGGAAAGAGCATGGCGCTTTGGCGTATTGGGAGTGCTTAGGGGACGACATGAATAGCGAGGGGTTTGTCTCATTTAGGAATGCAGCAAAAGCTGAGGCTGAAGAAGCGGTTATTTTTTCCTGGATCGTATACGAATCGCGTGAACACCGTGACCAGGTAAACGCTGCAGTGATGGCAGATCCGCGTATAGCGGAGATGATGGAGCCCGGCTTTCAACCCTTCGACAGCAAGCGCATGATTTACGGTGGCTTTAAGAAATTAGTTGAGTTCTAGTCTGCAATTCCTTTAAGTCTGCTTGGCTGCCGCAGACAACTAAGTTAGGGATTAAGCAAGCTAGATGACCAGCGACAAACACATTACAGGAGAAGATATGTCAACTCAAGATAAGTGCTGTACGATTGTTCCTTATTTCAAGGTTTCGAGTGGTAATCTCGATAAATTTAAGATGCTTTGCGAACAATTCGTCACGAAGACGAGTGGAGAGGCAAAGAGCCTTTACTATGGGTTCAGCTTCGACGGCGATCAGGCGCATTGCCGGGAAGGCTATGCAGACGCCGAGGGTCTGCTGACGCACCTCGACAACGTAGGAGCGCTGCTTGAGGAGGCATTGACGATTGCGGAAATCACTCGTCTGGAGGTGCACGGCCCAGCAGGTGAACTGGCAAAGCTTCGTGAGCCTCTGGCCAAATTGAACCCACAGTTTTTTACCCTGGAATATGGTTTCCGTCGATAAGTTGATTTAGCGGTCAAGTGGCAAATATCGGTCTTGAATCGACGTTCGATTATCATCAACAAAAAAGCCCTAGCGTTTTTCTAGGGCTTTTTTAAGTCGGTAATGTTAAAAACTTACGTATTTATTCTGCGTAAATAGTTTTTGAATTAACCAGCAAAGTTCGCACTGGCAAAATCCCAGTTTGCTAAAAATGCTAAAAACACTTCTACAAATTTAGGGCGTGCATTGCGGTAATCAATGTAATAAGCATGTTCCCATACATCAATGGTCAATAAGGCTTTGTCGCCAGTTGTGAGTGGTGTACCAGCAGCACCCATATTGACAATATCAACAGAGCCATCGGCTTTTTTCACTAGCCATGTCCAGCCAGAACCAAAGTTACCAACCGCTGAAGTCTGGAATGCTTTCTTGAAGTCCTCAAATGAACCCCATTTTTTGTTGATGGCATCAGCTAATGCGCCAGTAGGTGCGCCGCCGCCGTTAGGTTTCATGCTGCTCCAAAAGAACGTGTGGTTCCAAATTTGAGCAGAGTTATTGTAGATGCCGGCAGAAGATTTTTTGATGA
Organism: Pseudomonadota bacterium; assembly: GCA_040389995.1. GTDB lineage: Bacteria > Pseudomonadota > Gammaproteobacteria > Burkholderiales > Methylophilaceae > Methylotenera. The sequence continues at coordinate 9,334 of JAZJZG010000062.1, forward strand.
TTTCTTCTAAACTTAGGTTTTCAAACTCAGTGCCCTTGATCAGGTTGTTTAAGTTTGTCACATAAGCTTGGTGATGTTTGCCGTAGTGGAAATCCAGAGTTTCTTCTGAGATGTGTGGTGCTAAAGCGTTTCTAGCATATGGTAAAGCGGGTAAAGTATGTTCCATGAAATATCCTTTATAAATTATAGATGTTGTTAACCTTGCACTACTTTAATGACAAACTAATTTGCTCATGGTTTTTTATGAGCGGTTTTTACTAACAATTTATTTGCTGCTATTTTATTATCAGCGTCTATTTTACTCGATACTTATTTCTTTTTCGCTCGTGGGTGTGCCTTATCGTATATGGTGGCTAAATGCTGAAAATCAAGATGCGTATACACTTGCGTAGTGCTGATATTGGCATGGCCGAGCATTTCCTGCACTGCGCGTAAATCCTGGCTGGATTGTAATACATGTGTTGCAAAGCTATGGCGCAACAGATGCGGATGCATATTAATATTGATACCCTGTTTGATTGCCCAATCTTTTATACGATATTGCACCGCACGTGGGGTGATACGCCGCCCTTGCCGCGTCACGAATACCGCTTTTGGGTTTTCGTCAGCAATGATAATCTCAAGACGCCGCTGTAGCCAAGTTTGCATTGCACGCATCGCATGGCTACCCATAGGGACAATGCGGGTTTTATTGCCTTTACCGGTAACGATAACCGTGCCTTCTGAAAAATCCAGCATATTAATATCTAGATTTACCAACTCTGCCAAACGTAAACCAGAAGAATAAAACAACTCCAAAATGGCATGGTCACGCTGCGCGAGTAAATCATCGTCTTGAATATCGACAAATTTAACCGCCTGGTCAACAGATAATGCCTGTGGCAGGGTTTTAGCAGTTTTGGGCGCACGTAAACCCATGACCGGATTTTGTGTGTAGCCGTGGTGATTGATTAAATAGTTATAAAAACCACGCCAAGCCGACAGTGCACGCGCAATACTTTTGCCGCTTAAACCACGGCTATGCAATGTGGCGATAAAACGCCTAACCTGCGTATTTTGTACCAGTGCTAGATTCACGTTTTCAGTAAGCGATGCTAGTAATTTAATATCTCTGGCGTAACTCTGGCAGGTGAGCGTGCTTAAGCCACGTTCAAAAGTTAAATGTTGCAGATAATCGTCAAGATGATTCAAAAATTGATTCTATGCCTTTTTATCAGCGCACCATTTTACAGATAAGGCGTTAACGCTGCACTAACCAAGCTGCCTATACGCTCAAGATACAGTGTGCCCATATTGGCTTTGAAGCGGTGCTGTTCTTCTGCACTCAATATCAGTACACCAAAAATATGCTTTATCTCTTGTGCTCTTGCTAGCGCTTTAAATAAAGGGATAAATGCAAATGATTGTAAATGTGCATCCTGAAAATTGTCAGCCAACTGCGGTTTTGTGCCACAAAAAGGTGCATTCAATGTCATTGCCCAGTCACTGAAAGCTTCGTTGACTGGTGTAAAAGCGGCATTTTGCGCTAACGCGACATCATGAGGTTTTAACCAGATATGTAACTGTGTTTGCGAGACTGAAAAATCTTGCTGCAGGTCTTTGGCAATTAATTGCTGTAGTGCTTCAAAATTTGGGTGACTGTTTTGATTGGCGAGTAATTTCACGCTTAAAGCATGCACTTTTGCGCTAGTTGCGTCATTTTCTTCAGCAAACTCTATCAATTGTGCCAGTTTCACTTCAAGTACGCGTATTTTATCCCGCTGGGCTAATTGTTGCCGTTCAGCCAGAGAAATCGCGCCATTGCCATGCGGGCTTGGTAGATAAATTTCGCTAAGCAAGCTGGCATGCTGCTCAAAGAAATGTGGGTGCTTACGCAGAAATTCGCTGACTTGGTCATCAGAGATTGAATTATCTAACGTTTGAATATCTTGTTGCATGGTAATCCTTAATTGAGCGCTTTATTTTTCTTGAGTTAATGCTACTGATCCGGTAAATACCGTCATTGCTGGCCCGGTCATCATGACGGGGGTAGTGCTACCTTGCCAGGCAATATGCAATTCACCACCACGTGCCGAGACTTTGACTGGAGATTGTAATTTGCCTAGTTGAATACCTGCGACTACAGCAGCGCAAGCGCCTGTGCCGCAGGCCAGTGTTTCTCCGCTACCGCGCTCAAATACTCTTAATTTAATATGATGCCTATCAATTATTTGCATAAAGCCAGCATTTACGCGTTGCGGAAAGCGGGGATGAATCTCAATCTGGCTACCAAGTGCAACCACAGGTGCAGCATCGACATCGTCTACTATAAGCACAGCATGTGGATTGCCCATGGAAATGGCAGAAATATTGAATTGTTGATTGTCAACATCAAGCGTGTAGCTGGTCGCAACGGTATCTGCGACAAATGGGATATCGTGTGGCGCGAATCTAGGCGCGCCCATATTGACCGTGACCAAGCCGTTTTCTTCCAATTTTGGTGTGATGATACCGCTGGCGGTTTCAACACTGATCTCATGTTTTTTGGTTAAGCCTGACTCCACGACAAAACGCACGAAGCAACGTGCACCATTGCCGCATTGTGCAACTTCGCTGCCATCGGCATTGAAAATACGATATTTAAAATCCGCAACGGCGGAACTTTCTACTAGTAAGAGTTGGTCGAAGCCTATGCCGAATTGACGGTGCGCCAAAGTTTTAATCTGCGCCGTAGTCAGGTCAACGGACTGATTGATGGCGTCTATGACTATAAAGTCATTGCCCGCGCCCTGCATTTTGGTAAATACTAATTTTTTGGATTGTGAATTCATGCCTTATTATAAATTGCCTATGCATTATTTCGTAGATTTATGTTTATCATCACATTATTTCGGTAGAATACTAGCCTCGACAGTGATTTGATGATCATGCTTTAGCCTTTAGTATGATATTCATTCCATTTTTACTCATTATTTTCTCCAAGGCGCACAATGAACGAATACCTTTTTACTTCAGAATCAGTTTCTGAAGGCCACCCGGATAAGCTCGCAGACCAAGTATCAGACAGTATTTTAGATGCAATTCTAACCCAAGACCCAACAGCACGGGTAGCTGCGGAAACGCTAGCCAATACTGGATTAGTGGTACTTGCTGGCGAGATTACCACGACAGCGAATGTTGATTACATTAAAGTCGCGCGAGATACGATTAAACGCATCGGTTATGACAACACAGAATACGGCATTGACTATAAAGGTTGTGCGGTATTGGTTGCTTATGATAAACAATCGCCAGATATCGCCCAAGGGGTAGATGGCGCGCACGATGATCCCTTAGACCAAGGTGCAGGTGATCAAGGCCTGATGTTTGGCTATGCGGTAGATGAAACACCACAGCTGATGCCTTTGCCAATCTGGTTAAGCCATCGTTTGATGGAACGCCAGGCACAATTGCGTAAAGATGGCCGTTTGCCATGGTTGCGTCCGGATGCTAAATCACAAGTCACCGTGCAGTATGTGAATGGCAAGCCATACAAGATTGATACCGTATTGGTTTCTACGCAGCATGCACCGGAAATGAGTTTAGAGGCTGTGCGTGAAGCGACGATTGAAGAAATCATCAAGCCAATGTTGCCAAAAGAGCTTGTTAAAGGTGACATCAAATTCTTGGTGAACCCAACAGGTCGCTTTGTTATTGGCGGCCCACAAGGTGATTGTGGTTTAACTGGCCGTAAAATCATTGTGGATACTTATGGTGGCGCTGCGCCACATGGCGGCGGGGCGTTTTCAGGTAAAGACCCTTCAAAAGTAGACCGTAGTGCCGCTTATGCTGGCCGTTATGTGGCAAAAAACATCGTTGCTGCCGGTTTGGCGTCACGCTGCTTGGTGCAAGTAAGCTATGCGATTGGTGTGGCGCAACCTACCAGTATCATGGTAGAAACCTATGGAACAGGTAAAGTGTCAGACGAGTTATTGAAGCAGTTAGTGCTTGAGCATTTTGATCTACGCCCCAAAGGCATAGTTAAGATGCTTGATTTATTACGACCTATCTACACTAAAACGGCTGCTTATGGCCATTTTGGCCGTGATGAGCCAGAGTTTACCTGGGAAGCTACCGATAAAGCGGCTGCATTAAAGGCCGCCGCAGGTTTGTAAGGATTTAATATTTTATCTAATGAAATCATGGCGTTGTTTTGACAACCACCATGATTTCATTATACTGGCACTATCTGCTAAGATAGCAGCATTAGTAAACATAACCGAGGAACGTTGCGAGATTTGTTTCATACAAATCCCAGGCTCGGTTTACAGGTTTTATAAAAACTTGTAACGGCGTTCACCTAATTTAAACCGTGCCAGACATGGGATTTGGGTGAGCAAAAAGCCGTTCTTTCGTGATACGCCTTGTTGATTCAAACTCTTCCCCGCTGGTCACCCTACAAGGAATTTGTAATGAATACTGTGACTGACATCAAAGACTATGTGATTGCTGATATTAATTTGGCAACATTCGGTCGTAAAGAAATCGCTATTGCTGAAACTGAAATGCCAGGATTGATGGCGATCCGCGAAGAATTTGCACTCTTGCAACCGTTAAGAGGTGCCCGTATTACTGGCAGTCTGC
>JAZJZG010000062.1:13945-15564 GCA_040389995.1 Pseudomonadota bacterium
CACATGACGATTCAAACCGCCGTGCTGATTGAAACGCTCAAGGATTTGGGTGCTGAGGTACGTTGGGCATCATGCAATATTTACTCTACACAAGACCATGCTGCGGCTGCGATTGCTGCAGGAGGTACGCCAGTATTCGCTGTTAAAGGCGAAACACTGACTGAATATTGGGATTACACCCACCGCATTTTTGAGTGGACTGATGGTGGCTACAGCAACATGATTCTGGATGACGGCGGCGATGCGACATTGTTGCTCCATCTTGGTACGCGTGCTGAAAAAGATTTAACTGTGATTGCAAACCCAACTTCAGAAGAAGAAATCTGCTTGTTTGATGCAATCCAAGCAAAATTAAAAACCGATCCAACCTGGTATTCAACCCGTTTAGCCAAAATTATTGGTGTAACCGAAGAAACTACCACTGGCGTGCATAGATTGTATCAAATGCATAAAGAAGGCAAATTGGCTTTCCCGGCAATTAACGTGAATGACTCCGTTACCAAATCAAAATTCGACAATCTGTACGGTTGCCGTGAATCGTTAGTCGACGCGATTAAACGCGCCACAGACGTGATGATTGCCGGCAAGGTGGCTGTTGTCGCCGGTTATGGTGATGTAGGTAAAGGTTCTGCCCAAGCATTGCGTGCGTTATCCGCCCAAGTTTGGGTAACAGAGGTCGATCCAATATGTGCCTTACAAGCGGCGATGGAAGGCTATCGCGTCGTGACCATGGATTATGCTTGTGAGCATGCCGATATTTTCGTGACGGCAACTGGTAATTATCACGTGATTACGCATGACCACATGGCAAAAATGAAAGATCAAGCGATTGTATGTAATATCGGCCACTTTGATAATGAGATTGATGTGGCTTCGCTCGAGAAATACGAATGGGACGAAATCAAGCCGCAAGTCGATCACGTGATTTTCCCGGACGGTAAAAAAATCATTCTGCTAGCTAAAGGTCGTTTGGTGAATCTAGGCTGCGGTACTGGTCATCCTAGCTATGTAATGAGTTCAAGTTTTGCCAATCAGACGATTGCACAAATTGAGCTATTTACGCAGCAGGCTAAATACCCAGTAGGCGTTTATACTTTGCCTAAACATTTAGATGAAAAAGTAGCCGTGTTGCAATTGAAAAAACTCAATGCGCAATTGACTACCTTAACCGACCAGCAAGCTGCTTATATTGGTGTGCAGAAACAAGGACCATTCAAACCAGAAACATATCGTTACTAGTTATTTATTTAGTTAAAAGGAAGCTACATGAAATTGTTAGTAGTTTGGTTGTTAAACGCGCTAGCGCTAATTGCGGTAGCTTATTTTGTACCTAACATTCATGTGGCTAACTTTACTTCAGCACTAATAGCGGCCTTGGTTATAGGTTTGGTCAATATGTTGATTAAACCTATTTTAGTGATACTCACCCTGCCTATTACTATACTAACGCTAGGACTTTTTATCCTGGTGATTAACGGCGTATTGTTTTATGCGGTAGGTAATTGGGTGCAAGGTTTTGAAGTGAGAACATTAACGGCTGGTATGGTAGGCGCATTGGTTTACAGTGTGATTAGCTATTTGCTGGCTGCCATTGTGATTGACCATCGCAAAAATTAATA
>JAZJZG010000063.1:0-6883 GCA_040389995.1 Pseudomonadota bacterium
GACCATATCTGTTAAGCCATCCGAACACATTAGATAAATATCTCCGACTTCTACATCATACTCATTGAGTTCTAGTTCAACTGCCGGATCTACACCCAAAGCACGCGTGACTAAATTTTTATTAGCCGAATGCCTGGCCTGCTCTGGCGTAATTAAGCCAGATTTTATCTGTTCTTGTAATACTGAATGGTCTTCAGTAATTTGCGTTAATGTCTGATTACGCAAACGATACATCCTTGAATCACCGATATGGCCAACCAATAGCTTGTTATTGAGAAACAAGCCAAGCACTAGTGTAGTACCCATACCAGCACATGCTGACTGCGTTTGTGAAACATGATAAATGGCATCATTAGCATGTTCAACGATATCAATCATTAGGTGTACGGCAGACTGTAAACCTAGCAGTCCATTAAACTTGCTTGGGTGCAGGTTTAACATCGCTTCTTTTAACTCTGCACTTATACTTAATACCGCTATTTCGCTCGCCACCTCACCCGCATTATAGCCACCCATGCCATCTGCCAGAACCGCCAAACCCATATAGGCATCGCTAGCAACCGCATCTTCATTATGATCGCGACGCTGACCTCTATCAGTCAAACGGACAATTTCTAGCACATCAGTCAAAATGCTAATGACCGAATCGATACCACTTGATGATTACGACCATCGCCCGGACAAGCGGCAATACCAGTATGGCCATTAAAATGAAAATAGCCTTGAGCCAGCTGGCTCAAGGCTAAAATCGGTAATGTTACAGAAACACTAAGGATGGATGTTGCGATAAAACTGCTAGTTTTATCGGTATGATAGAAACTTGAATAAATCTGCTGTGCAAACAAACAGGCCGCATTAGCTATGGTTTTTAGCCGACCTGTTTGTTGCTTTATATTTTGTATAAGTGCACGAATAACGGTGAATAAAGAAGCTAAGGAGATGGTTAACAGGGCAATCCAATCTAATCTCCAAAAGCTCTTTTTCATCAATCGCCCTTAATAAATTAAACTACGTATTTTTTAATTGCTGGTAATTATAAATGACCATAGTCTTGCAAAGAAACATTAGCTTCTGGCGCTATCTACTTCGGAGCCGCGCACATCAGCGGCAAGCTTGTCCAGTACACCGTTAATATATTTATGCCCATCGATGCCTCCATACAATTTCGCTAACTCTACACCTTCGTTAATCACAACGCGATATGGAATAGTCAAATCAAACATCAACTCACAGCCAGAAATACGCAAGATGGCGTGCTCTACCGGGCTGAGTTCTGAGACTTTTCGATCAATAAAATTTTCCAGTTTTTTATCAAGCGCATCGATATTCATCGTTACCGCTTCTAGCAACTGTTTAAAGTAAACTTCATCCGCCTTGTTATAATCAGGGTCCTCCACCATATCGCGAAAGATCGGCCCTAACTCGGATTGATTTAACATACCGCGGTAGACTGCCTTTAGCACCAATTCACGCGACTTCCTACGATTCTTACCTGCACTCTTTCTCGCTGCCGCTTTTTTAGGCTTTTCTTCTGTCACTAAACTAGTCAGCATTGGGCTGTCATCAGCAGCCTCATTATCAATCATCATAACGATCTAACCAAATTAACCATTTCAATCGCTACTTGTGCAGCCTCTGCACCTTTGATATGCATACGCGCAATCGCTTGCTCATCATCTTCAGTAGTCAATATCGCATTGGCCACTGGAACACCTGTATTCAATTGCACTTCAGCAATACCACGGGCAGACTCATTAGAAACCACTTCAAAATGATAAGTTTCACCACGGATAATTGCACCTAGCGCAATCAGCGCATCAAACTTTTCACTGAGTGCCATATGCTGTAAAAGTAGCGGCGTTTCCAGTGCACCAGGCACGGTTGCAATGGTAATTGCATCGCTAGCGACGCCTAGTTTTAACAACTCAGCTTTACAGGCGCTCAACAAACCATCACCAATTTCAGGATTGAATCTTGATAACACCACACCAACTTGCATGCCTGAACCATCTAAATTTTGCTTAATTTCTCTCATGTTTCGTATCCTTAATCACGGCTTCTTATATCAAAAGCGTATTTTACCGCATATCAGCTACTATTTAAGGCATCTATAAAAATTCAAGCTAAACTAGAATAGGCACAAACAAAAATCTATGACGCAGCATATACCTGATACATAAGGGATAATTTTTATTTGCAATGTGCCGTAGTCACGAAAACTGTATTTCTACAATTGCGAGTTTACTAAAATAGCACCCACGCCTTCTGTATCGTACTCCAGATGCCGTAACTAATAGGTATACCTACCGCCAGCCATGCCACAGTAGTGAGTAACGGTGTTTTTTCAGCAATACCGATCACTTCTTTCGTTGCATCACCGGCAGAAGCACCTTTTTCATGGGCGAGTTTTTTCTCTAGCGCCAATTCTGCATCCGTCATAAAAAACTTATCCGCCACTGGCTTAACTAATAAATTAGCCACAAAGCCTATCACCAGCATGCCCGCCAACACATAAAATATCGGCGCATAAATATCTGCAAGTGGTACTTTAGACTCTAACCTAAGGTCGTGCATGTAATTCACCACAACTGGCCCCAATATGCCCGCAGTTGACCACGCGGTGAGTATGCGCCCATGAATTGCGCCAACAAACTGCGTGCCGAACATATCGGCTAAATAGGCAGGAATCGTCGAAAAACTGCCACCGTACATCGAAGCAATCACACAAAAACACGCTACAAACATGGCTAATGATTTTAAATCAGCCATTTGTGAGGCCGTCACATAGAGCAGTGCACCCAACGTGAAGAAAATAACATAAGTGCGTTTACGGCCTAATTTATCGGATGAGCTGGCCCAGAAAAAACGCCCAAAAATATTAAATAGCGAGATTAGCCCAACAAAGCCCGCCCCTACGGCCGCCGCCAGTGCCACTAGAGCTTCGTCTTTTTTTATGTCCTCAAAGCTCATGCCTACATGTCCAATCAGCGCACCGCCAAAGGTTTCTTGCAGCATCGGTGCAGCCGCACCGATAATGCCGATACAAGCCGATTCATACATAACATTAACCACAACAACCAAAACTGTGGTGTCTTATGTGCCTGGTTAAGATGCACGTGCCTGGTAGCAACCATACTATTGGTGTTATCTACTGGCGGGTTCCAGCCCGCTGGTTTCCAGCCAGTGGGCGGCACACGATAGCCCAGCGACCCGCTTATCATAAACACTGCGTATATTGCTGCAAGCACTACAAATGTCTGCCAGATACCAGGCTGCGTTACACCGTTAATATCACTGGCGAATATACCCATCAGCTTAGTAGCTAGCGGCGAGCCTATCATGGCACCGCCGCCAAAGCCCATAATCGCCATGCCGGTGGCCATACCACGCCTATCCGGAAACCATTTAATGAGTGTGGATACTGGCGAAATATAACCCAGACCTAAACCTATGCCGCCGAGGATGCCGCTGCCTAGCCACATCATCCACAACTGATGGTTATAAATACCAAAAGCAGAAATCAGCAAGCCACCGCACCAACATAAGGCGGAAACTAAACCGGCTTTACGCGGCCCTTCCCGTTCCAGCCAACTGCCCCATACGGCAGCGGAGCAACCAAGTAATACAAAAAACAGTGTGTACATCCAACCTAAGTCAAACTGAGTCCAATTGCAGTCTGTAGCGGTAAGGGCACGTAATGTGCCGTCAAGTTTTTCACCAAAGGTAGTGGCTCCCGCGGCACAGGTTGCTAGAGGTTTACCGTCTCCCCCAAGTAATGCATTACCCAATGGTTTCCAAAACACACTGAAGCCGTAAGCCATACCAATCGACAGATGCACAGCCAGCGCCGCCGGCGGTACTAGCCATCGATTAAAGTTTGCGCCTGCGGTAATACGTTCTTTAGATAAAAAACTTGCCATGCTAGCCCCTGAGTTTGATGTTGTAATTTTTGTTATATTTTAAAAACTTGGTTTCAACAGCTGAATATTATCACTGGATTTTACATCTCGTTACAAGATTGTAGTGTGTTACAAAAATTCAAAAATGGCAATTTACTTATTCAAGGTGCTTCTGACTGACTTGTTATTTGTCATGAATATGTCATATTAGGGTCATAAACTGACTAAAGTGAACTACAAAATCCTAATTTGATAAGGAAAAAAGATGCCGGCCAATATATTAGTCGTTGAAGATGAACCAGCGATACAAGAGTTGCTTTCCCTTAACATCACCCAAGCTGGCCATAATGCCTTGCGTGCTTTAAGCGTAGAGCATGCACAAGATTTGATGCGTGAAACTTTACCAGATCTAATTTTGCTAGACTGGATGCTACCAGGTATGAATGGCTTAGAATTTGCTCGCAAATTAAAATCTGACGCTATAACAAAATCCATTCCTATTATCATGCTCACCGCACGTGGTGATGAATACGACAAAGTGCGCGGCTTAGAAGTGGGCGCCGATGACTACGTGACTAAACCATTTAGCCCGCGCGAACTGAATGCACGCATTAAAGCGGTTCTGCGCCGCCGTGCGCCACAAATGACCGATGATCCGATTGAAGTCAATGGTTTACGCCTGGACCCAACTACCCATCGCGTCACTGGTAAAGAAAAAATCATTGATTTAGGGCCAACAGAGTTTAGGCTCTTACACTTTTTTATGACCAATGCCGAACGTGTGCATACCCGTAGCCAGCTACTTGATAAAGTTTGGGGCGACCGCGTATTTGTGGAGGATCGTACGGTAGATGTACATATTCGCCGCTTACGTAATGCACTATCAGTTTCTGGCCATGAGGATTTAATTCAAACGGTACGTGGCGCTGGTTATCGCTTATCGGTTCAATAATCAGTTATCTAATTAGCAAAACTAAATCCTCCTAGCAAATCCGTAGCAACTTACATGTCTGCGCGACAAATGCTCGCTATAATGAAGCAACTTTTTTGAAGAAAGTAAAACGTGCAAGATATACGCTGGAATGCCTTTTGGCTAGGCCTGTCACTTACCTTTATTTGCCTAATCACCTGGGCTATCAGTAGCGCCGTTATTGCGCTAATTGTATTTGCTACCGGTGTACTTATTTACTTAGCCTGCCATTTATATTGGCTACATCAACTTGACCTGTGGCTTAAAAAACCAGTTCTAAACAAGATACCGAGTGGTTCTGGCATATGGGAAGATATATTTGCAGCACTATTCCAAGAGCATCGCCGCCATTCACGCAATCAAACCCAACTAAGCTCAGCACTCGGTCGTTTTAAGCATGCAGCCAGTGCATTGCCAGATGGCGTAGTGGTACTCAATGCATCCAATGAAATTGAATGGTGTAACCCGCCCGCTGAAATTCAACTGGGGCTGGACCTAAAACAGGATGAAAATAAGCCTATCAATTATCTAGTGCGGCATGCTGATTTTGTGAACTATCTACAAGCACAAGATTACTCCGAGTCTATCAAACTAAAATCATGGCGCAACCCTGAAATCACTTTAGAGATTCAGCTGGTGCCGTTTGGCACCAAACAAAAACTACTCATTTGTCGCGATGTGACGCAGCTGGAGAAAATTGAAACCATGCGCCGCGACTTCATTGCCAATGTGTCCCATGAGTTACGCACACCGCTCACCGTAGTAGGTGGCTTTGTTGAGACCCTATTAGATATGGATGGTGCAGTGCCAGACAGCATGCGCGGTTATTTCAATATGATGCAAGAGCAGACCACACGCATGCGACGCTTGATTGAAGACTTGCTCACGCTCTCACATATTGAAAGCAACGCGCAAGCACCGGAAGATACCACGATTGACATGCAAGCGCTGCTGAGCATGTTATTGAATGATGCCAATGGCTTGAGCCAGGGTAAACATAACATTAGTGTAGATGCTGACCCACAACTCAATCTGATCGGTGCAATGGACGAGTTGCAAAGCGCACTGAGCAACTTAGTCAGCAATGCCATACGCTACACACCTAAAGGTGGTGATATCCATGTGAGCTGGCATTTACGGGGCAATCAAGCGGTTTTTAGCGTAAAAGATAATGGCATAGGCATTGAACAACATCATATTGATAGGCTCACCGAACGTTTTTATCGGGTAGACCGTGGACGTAGTCGCGAAACCGGCGGTACGGGCTTGGGGCTTTCTATCGTCAAACATATACTTACCCGGCACCAGGCCAAATTAGAAATTACCAGTGAACTAGGCACAGGCAGTATCTTTAGTATAATCTTCCCAAAGGCACGCATCGTACAAAAATAAATGACGCTTTTTTAACCCAGTGTAATTTTAATGCAGTGCAGTGCAGTTTAATTAAATGAGCCCACTCAATTAAATGATAATCTTAGCCAATATCGCGACTAGTTTATTAGTATTAACAATGTTATCTGCATGTGCCAGCACCTCTCAATCCACCAGCTCATTACCATCCAAACCCATTCCAGAACAACAGGATCGCAGCTCTTATCACCAACTGGGTAAAACCGATTTTGATCGTATGACCGATGTGGAAATACGTGAAAATACCGAAAGCCTGCGCTTATTGATGCTCAAGCTCTATAAGCGTAATCCGTATGAGTTGCAGAAAAGCACTGCGGATGCCGCGGAGAAAATGGTCGACTGGGTATTTGATGGCGAACCACAACATCATTATAGGTTTGAGAGCATTAATAATCTGCAAGGCACAGATGCGATTTTCTTAGCCTTTAAATCAGATTATACTGGTGACCGCGTGCTGCCTTTCATCGTCGGGATGCACACCATGTTACTCAAAGCACATGGCGGAAAAACCGACTTTTACTTAACCGACAGTATAGACCCGCAACATATCTACAACGTGGCCAGAAACATAGAAATATGCGCCTGGAAGCTAGCTAACGCCCGC
>JAZJZG010000063.1:6893-13791 GCA_040389995.1 Pseudomonadota bacterium
CGCATATTTACGATATGATCAATCAAAATTGTTGCATTATATTTATTAAGTAATGAGATCAACGACCAAGGGCGTAATTTATCGTTTGAGCGGGAATTCGGGAAAATGATAGGTCGTACAGATTTTTATGCCATTGCTTTAGCTGAAAAATCCCAGCGGCTGATTACACGCGTTATGCAGAACTTGGCAACTGCACTGTTTTTTGCTTTTTGATACCTGATAATTCTGCAGCAGAATCAAAACTTGGGTCAATCAATAAGGCAGCAATACAAGCAAAACCAGCCTTGATGAATCACTGCCCTACTTACTCAAGCAAGCCATACTAACTGACGTGCTCTTGAGATTGACCTAAATGCATGGTTGCAGGTTTTGTAGCGATTACACGGCCTAACTCTTCGCCAGATTTACTGAAAAAAATCATTGCTGGCAATGATGCGCTAGGTAAGGCTAAAGCGCTCATGTAACCAGCCACTTTATCTTTATCTGCCACCATCAGTAAAGGTGCATAACCTTCATTCTGCTTCAATTGCGCCGCCAGCATATATGCCGCTTCTGCTGCAATAGGACCGCGCTCAGTCAACACTAAAATTACACCTTTTTCACTTTCAGCGGCTTTTGTAATCACACTGGTATGAATATCAAAAGTTGGACTAGTTTTAGCAATCACGGTTAGCGCACCAATTGCTAATACTGCACTTACCAGGCTGACTATTTTCGACGAACGTTTAGATAGACTCTTCATTTCAACTCTCCTAATGATCATAACTTGGTTGCGATATTTCAAGCACAGCATGATGTACAACTACACACTGCACTTGATGATTAGCATAAGCTGTGCCAATGACAATTTAGAGACTTGGATATGAAACTTACATTACAGTGATGGCTCAAGAGTTAAGCAGGTATTGACTCTTAAGCTATTTAACATTCTCAATAACAGTATGATAATTAAAGACGTGTGCATATATTATGTGCATCGCGTATTAAATCTGTGCGTCAACTCAATGCTGATTCAATACACTATACCCCATCTTACCAGATTCTAACTTACCGAATAACTCCCAATAAAAAAGGGGCAATGCCCCTTTTTTATAATGCACGTATCATTAGAATTACTTAGCGGCAGCGTCCTTAGCCGCTTGAACGGCATCCACTGCTTTGTCTTTAGCTTCACCAGCGGCTTGGGTTGTTGCAGCGGCAGCATCTTTAGCAGCAGCAGCGGTTTTGTCAGCAGCTTCTTTAGCGGCATCAACGGTTGTATCTTTCATTTCCGTGACAGCTTCTTTTGCTTTATCGGCACTTGCTGCTGCGGCATCTTCTGCTTTTTTGCTACAAGCGGTGAAACTTACAGTCACAACTAAACTGAACAACAATACTTTGAGTAATTTATTCATTTTTCATCCCTTTATAAGTTATGCGGAAACCCGCAATAACAATAGCGTAGCGCAACATAGCAATTGTTGCAAACAAAACATTGATGGTAAAAAACTGAATAAAATATCAAAAAAATTCACTGCGACCAATTAGTTACGCCGTGATGAATTACCTTCAACACGGCGTAATTTCTTGCAATAATTGCACGCTGCAGTGCAAGCCAAATGCGGCTGGATTGACTATTGTGCAGGAGCTGCTGGTGCTGGCTCTGCTACAAAAATCTCAACACGACGGTTTTTTGCTCGGTTAGCGGCAGTATCGTTGGCAACCAATGGTTCATGTGAACCACGGCCTTCAATAGCGACACGGCCTGAAGACACGCCTCTAGTCGACAAGTAATCACGTACACTCGCCGCACGGTTCAAGGATAAAGGATTATTCACGGCATCAGAACCAGAACTATCCGTATGGCCTATGATAGTGACATTACTGCGTGGATTATTCACTAAACTCGTTGCAAAAGTATCTAATACTGTTCTGAAGTTTGGCTTGATGTCTGTACGACCCACATCAAATGAAATATCGCTTGGAATATCTATTTTCAAACGGTTATCCGCAGTTTGCGTTACTGCAACACCAGTACCGGCAGTTGCTTCTTCCATCTGTCTTTTCTGCTCTTCTTGGCGTTTAGTCCAAACGTTACCCGCCACTCCGCCAGCCGCAGCGCCAACAGCAGCGCCAATCACAGCACCTTTTGTATTACCTGCAAGAGCACCTACTACCGCGCCGATACCCGCACCGATACCAGCACCCTTAGCCGTACCCTTTTGCGTTTCAGTCATATTAGCGCAACCACCCAATGTAAATGCAACCAATATAGAACCTACAATAATTTTGTTACGCATATCGTCCTCCATTTATTAAACTGCTAATTAGAACTACAAAAACCTTATTGAAAACTTAAACAGAAACCACGACATTAAATCTACTACGCACTAATGCAAATCACACTTAATATTAATTAACGCACATGACCGAATTTAGTTTACCCGCCTTAAACGACATTGGAGCACTACGAAGCATAGTTGAGCCCTTCGCCACGCCACTGTTGGGACAATAACAACTAAACTTTACCGGCAATCAGTTACAACAGCACTTTCTCAATCCCGCCCTTATTCACTTTCTCCACATATTCCTGCATCCAGTTATCGCCAAGGATATGCTTCGCCATCTCAACCACTATGTAATCTGCCTCAATCCCGGTATCTTCACCATAACGCGCTAAGCCTTGCAAACAGCTTGGGCATGATGTGAGAATCTTCACTTTTTCCTCAGGGGCACCTACGGTTAAACCCATTTTCTCCATGCCTTTTTCCAGCTCTTCCTGCTTACGCATTTTGACCTGCGTGGCAATGTCTGGGCGAGCAACAGCAAAGGTACCACTCTCACCACAGCAACGGTCATTCAGTTGCACATCCGTACCCATGAGCTTATTAGTCACTTCCAGCGGCTTATATGTCTTCATCGGTGTGTGGCATGGATCATGATACATATAGCGTGTACCGGTAATGCCGGCCAATTTCATGTCTTTTTCCATCAGATATTCATGAATATCCAATAAACGACAACCTGGGAATATCTTTTCGAACTCGTATTTCTGCAGTTGGTCCATACACGTACCGCAAGACACAATCACCGTTTTAATATCGAGGTAATTAAGTGTATTCGCCACACGGTGGAACAATACGCGATTGTCCGTGGTGATTTCCTGACCCTTATCATGATTCCCGCTTGAAGTTTGCGGGTAACCACAACACAAGTAGCCTGGCGGCAAGACAGTAATTGCGCCTACTTCATACAACATGGCTTGTGTAGCTAAACCAACGTTTGAGAATAAGCGCTCAGAACCACAACCGGGGAAATAAAACACCGCTTCAGAATCTTCCGTCACTTTCTGTGGGTTACGGATGACTGGAATCATGCTGTTATCTTCTATACCCAATAAGGCGCGTGAAGTTTTGGTCGGCATTTTTTTCGGCATCGGCCGGTTAATAAAATGCACGACTTGCGCCTTGATTTCAGGTTTACCAACAGTGGCTGGCGGTCTTATTTTGTCCTTGAGCAAGCCAAATTTCTTGGCTAATCCATGCGCAAAGCTTTGCGCTCGATAACCAATAGTGACCATAAAAGTCCGCATCAACTTGATGGTTGCCGGGTCTTTCATGTTCAAAAATGCCATACCTAGTGCGGTACCAGGGTTAAATTGCTTTTTGCCTTGTTCACGCAAGAAATTACGCATGGCGATAGACACATCACCAAAATCAATGTCCACCGGGCATGGATTTTTACATTTATGGCATACGGTGCAATGGTCTGCTACATCGTTGAATTCATCAAAATGCTTGATTGAGATACCGCGCCGCGTTTGCTCTTCGTACAAGAATGCTTCAATCAGCAATGATGTACCCAGAATCTTATTGCGCGGGCTATACAACAAATTAGCGCGTGGCACATGTGTGGTACACACCGGCTTGCACTTGCCACAACGCAAACAATCGCTGATTGAATCTGCAATCTCACCTATGGCAGACTGCTCCATAATGATAGATTCTTGCTCTAGCAAGCCAAAGCTGGGCGTATAGGCATTTTCCAGCCCAGAACCAGCCAGCAGCTTACCTTTGTTAAAGTGACCGTTAGGATCCACTTTATTTTTGTAAGTAGCAAAGGCTTCAATTGTAGAGGTTTCCAAAAACTCCATTTTGGTAATACCAATACCATGCTCACCAGAGATGACGCCATCCAAACCCTTAGCCAGCGCCATGACGCGTGCAACAGCTCCGTGTGCTGACTTCATCATCTCATAATCATCAGAATTCACTGGGATATTGGTATGGACGTTACCGTCACCCGCATGCATGTGCAAGGCAATAAACACTCGACCTTTGAGCACAGCCTTATGAATTTCATCACAGCGGTTTAAGATTTTTTGGTACTCACGGCCGGCAAAAATATCTGCCATTGGCCGTTTAAGCTCGCGCCTCCAAGAGATACGCAAATCATAAGACTGCACGGCACGGAATACGCTTTCGTACTGTGCTAGGTCTTTACCCAAATCACCTAAAACTGTGACGGGCTCATCCAACGTGTTCAGAATCATGCGCCATTTAGCACGTAAATCCCGTAGCAACTGCAAAGCGATCAATTGCTTAGATTGCACCATTTGCGCATCGGCATTGCCGTCTTCATCGGCTTGCAACGGCAAGTCACCTTGCATAAACGCTTCTAAAGCATCTAAAAGCTGCAGCTTATTATTGATAGAAAGCTCGATATTGATACGATCAATACCATCTGAGTAATCGCCCAGACGTGGTAATGGAATCACCACATCCTCATTGATTTTAAAGGCATTGGTATGTTTAGCGATTGCCGCAGTACGTGCACGGTCTAGCCAGAATTTTTTACGTGCTTCGGCAGAAACGGCAATAAAACCTTCGCCATCACGAGCGTTACATAAGCGCACAATATGTGACGCCGCTTCGCCCACGGCATTTTCATCATCAGAAGCGATATCGGCAATCAACACCATTTTCGGACGCTGTTGTCTTGCAGCCTTGGTGGCGTAGCCTACGGCTTTGATATAACGCTCATCCATATGCTCCAAACCGGCCATCAGCACCAGCGGGTCTTTTTTAGCCGTAGCGTCCAGATAATCTTTAATCTCAACAATCGCCGGCACTGCGTGTGATACATTGCCAAAAAACTCCAGCGCAACGGTACGCACATGCTTAGGCATACGATGCAAAATAAATGTCGCTGAAGTGATTAAACCATCACAACCCTCTTTTTGTATGCCTGGCAAGCCACTCAAGAATTTATCCGTAACATCCTTACCTAAACCTACTTTTCTAAAGCTAGGCCCGGCGATCTCTAAAATCTCAGGTTCACCGATTAAGGTTTTCATGTCCTCTGCATAGCGGCTCACTTTAAAGCGCGCCACAGCGACATCATGAATCTTGCCGAGGTTATGGTCTAAACGCTCGACTTCCAGCCACTCGGCATCGGGCGTCACCATACGCCATGAGGCAAGGTTATCCAGCGCCGTACCCCATAATACGGCCTTTTTACCGCCCGCATTCATGGCGACGTTACCACCGATACAGCTCGCATCGGCACTGGTAGGGTCACAGGCGAACTCTAAACCTGCATCAGAAGCAGCTTCCATGGCACGTCGCGTAACGACACCTGCACCACACTCAATCGTGGCGACTTGGCGTGCAACGCCAGGTAGGGTGCTCATTTTCACGCCAGTATGCTGGTCTAATTTTTCGGTATTGATGACCGCAGACATAGGCGTAAGCGGAATCGCGCCACCTGTATAACCAGTACCGCCGCCACGTGGAATTACCGTGAGACCAAGCTCTATACAGGCACGCACTAAAGCAGCGATTTCTTTTTCAGTATCCGGATTTAACACGACGAATGGATATTCAACGCGCCAGTCAGTAGCATCCGTTACATGTGACACACGCGCCAGGCCATCAAACTGTACATTATCTTTACGGGTGATCTTGGTCAGTTTAGCCAATGCTTTTTTACGCAAATTAGCCGTTTGCTTAAAGTCATTTTCAAATTTTGCAACTGCCTGGCGCCCGGCAACCACCAGTTTCAATACTTTAGCATTGCCTGCGCTACGCTCATCAATTGCGGCAATACGGTGTTGCAAAGCATCGACCAAGGCTTTACGACGCTTAGGATTTTCCAGCAAATCATCTTGTAAATAAGGATTGCGGGTGACTACCCATAAATCACCAAGCACCTCAAACAGCATGCGCGCTGAGCGGCCTGTTTTGCGCTCACCGCGTAATGTATTTAAAATGTCCCAAATCTCTTCGCCAAGAAACCGAATGACGATTTCACGGTCTGAGAAAGAAGTATAGTTGTAGGGAATTTCGCGCAAGCGCGTTGCAGGTTGTGGTTCTGCGTGCAGGATATTGCTATGTAAAGGTGCGTTCATTTATTTTTTGATAAATAGCTTGGCTATTAAAGACGTCATTATATCACGCTGCAGACCAGCAAATAAGCGTAACCATCTCATGGTTATTGGCAAAATTCACTCACAATTGTCAGCCAAAAGCATGCGATGACGTTTACAACTCAAGCTATGCATGGCAAACCAGACTAACACTAGACTAATCATATGAAAACGATAAACTACTGATATGAATATATTATTAAAAAAATCCTTGCTGCCTGTCATTATTATCGCCTTACTGGCATTTTTAGCATTTCAATTAGCAAATAAATCTGCGGCACCTGACGTAACATTTACCACTATTGAAGGCAAAAAAATTGCCATGGCCGACTTAAAAGGCAAAATTGTGCTCGTCAACTTTTGGGCAACTGACTGCCCAGGTTGCGTTAAAGAAATGCCGGCCTTAGTAGAAGCTTATAAACAATATAACAATAAAGGTTTTGAGATAGTAGCGGTAGCCATGCCATACGACCCGCCGGCGCAAGTACTTAA
>JAZJZG010000063.1:13801-15543 GCA_040389995.1 Pseudomonadota bacterium
AAAGCACTCCCCTTCCCGGTGATGCACGATGGCCTAGCCGAAATCACAGATAAATTCGGCGGTATTAACCTCACACCGACAACCTACATTTTTGATAAGCAGGGCCATTTATTAAGGCGTACGATTGGCAATATTGATTTTGATGCCTTATATTTATTGCTGAATAAAGAGTTGGGCGATAAAAAACTGGCAGATAAAAAACCAGGCGAAAAAGGCTGGTCCGCTTAATGCTGTGGGTAAAAGCGTTTCATATTATTTTCGTCATCAGTTGGTTTGCCGGGCTGTTTTATCTACCCAGATTATTTGTCAATCATGCCATGGTGACCGACTCAGCAACATCTGCGCAGCTGAAACTAATGGAACAGAAGCTGTATAAGTTTATGCTGCCACTCGCTTTTTTAGCGATTGGTTTTGGGCTATGGCTTTGGTTGATCTATGGTATTTCAGGTGGCTGGCTGCATGCCAAACTAAGCCTGGTAGCAATATTGGTGGCTTATCACCTTTATTGCGGAAAATTGATGAATGATTTTAAACATGACAACAATCAACACAGCCATGTTTGGTATCGCTGGTTCAATGAGTTGCCAGTTATCCTACTATGCTTCATTGTGATATTGGTGGAGGTAAAACCATTCTAGCTGCAGGCTCTTAGATAAGATGGCTGTGGCAGAGTCTTAAGCATGGATATTTTCAACTCACAATGGCTGCTTAATATGCTGACTAAATCCAGCAAAACACCGCAAGGGCGCCTACTTAGCCTCTTTGATATTTTAGGTGACTGGCTTAACGCCCCCAACATTAACAACGCCATGACAGAAGATACAATTTCTGGTCAGCAACTGATTAGCTTTTGTACTGAGCAAGCCAAAGCATGCGGTGCAGCAAATCCAGCCATGCTGGCTGAACATATTGTACTAATTGCCCGCAATGCGGCTCAACAAGAAATTAACCAGCCTGGCTGCAACAGTCTAATACATGCTAAAAAAGCTGCGAACGCGCTGATACTTGCACAAGCCCAAAAAGACTGGCGTTTATCCAGCCTCAACAATAAACCTGCTGCATACACTATTGCAGCAAGTTTATTTGTCTTGCTAGGCGCTGCCGCAATTTGGTTGCCGAATCTGATGCATCCAGCACAACCACAGAACAAAATAGCGACAGCTCCTACAGACAATAAAAATATAATCCCGGCCCATCAGACCAGCACCAGCTTAACGGCACGTGATGCCGCCAATATGTATGCTAAATATGAACAGATGCGTAATGGCACTTGCCAGTTTCCAGAAGCGCTGCAAATTCCAGATAAAGATAAAGCGGTTTACTTAGAGAACGTGGTAGGCGGCAAACTACCCACCGACCTTAATGATTTAGCCACAGCAAACTATTATTTAGAAAAAGTGCACTGCAATTTTACTCCTATGTTGATGGCACACTCTAAATAGGGCTAATAGTGAAAACAATAGAAAAGCGCAGACATATTGATATGCCCACGCCTTTCTAAACACTATTCAGCTAAGAATCTACGCATTTTACTCGCCTAATATATACAATTTAGTATATGAAACTTTAACAGGTGCATCACCGCCAAAAAGGTAAATATATTGTTTATATTCAATTAAAAATATCAATAAACCTATAGCAGAAATTGCAGCTCACTTTATATATACAGGTCTGTATATGGATTTTTTATTTTTTTTAGTATAAAATAAGTTTCAGGTATTAATTCGGAGACTATGATGTCT
>JAZJZG010000064.1:0-13855 GCA_040389995.1 Pseudomonadota bacterium
AGCCTTGAATGCCGTAATGATTGATGGTAATGATGGTTTCTACGCCAAGTCGCTGCTTAATCTTTTCCGCAACCAAGTTGATGAATGGATCTGGCGGTAGCGGGGCAATCTCTTCCATGAAGTCGGCGTAATAAATACGTACACCTTCTTTACCGGTTAATTCTGAGAGTAATGCGAGGCGTAGATTTTCTTGTGAGGCAATCAGCGAGGCGCGTGTGTAATTAACTACCGTTACAGCTTGCAGTGCGGCAGCTTCTGCACGCGGTTCGCGCTCAAAGTACTCAAATATCTGCAATGAAGCAAATTGCCCGATTGCCAATAATACGGCAATCAGCAGCATGATTCTGGCGAGCAGTGTTTTGGGGAGTATGCGCAATTTAGGTAATCTGATTACATATTTAAGAGGCCATGTCCGTAGGCATGACCAGCTTGAATCCGGCTATTTTTATTCCACATTGCCATCAGGAATATACACATAACCAAAGCCCCACATCGTCTGGAGGTAACGTGGGTGGGCTGAGTCCGGCTCAACCAGTTTGCGCAAACGGGATACCTGCACGTCAATACTACGGTCAAACACATCCAGTTCACGACCGCGCGCTAGCTGCATCAATCTATCACGCGACAATGGCTGGCGTGGATGGTCGACAAAAACTTTAAGTAACGCAAACTCACCGCTAGTGATGGTAATCGCCATGCCATCGCGTGTTAATGAGCGGGTAGAGGCATTAAACACAAACTCACCTATCGTTACATTGTCGCTATTAGCCGCTGGTGCGCTAGGTTGCAAACGTTCATGCCTGCGCATCACGGCATTAATGCGTGCGAGTAATTCACGCGGGTTAAATGGTTTTGGCAAATAATCATCAGCACCCATCTCTAGCCCGATAATACGGTCTACCTCATCGCCACGAGCAGTCAGCATCACAATAGGTAGCATCGTTCCGGCACCGCGTATTCTGCGGCAGATGGACAAGCCATCCTCGCCAGGCAGCATTAAATCCAACACCAATAAATCTATAGCCTCATTAGCGAGTATGTTATCCATTTCTTTCGCATCAGATGCGATCTTAATGCTAAAACCTTGCTCAGTCAGATAGCGCTGCAATAGGTCACGTAAACGAACGTCATCATCTACTACCAAGATTTTTTTTAATTGATCGGTCATGATTTAATTTAGGCTCGCGTCTTTAAGGTTGAGTTGTTGAGTGGCTAATTGGAGTGTGTAAAGTCATAGAAGTTTAGGCTTAATAAGCTGATTTTAATGTGCATACATTGAAAATCAGCACAGGGATTTAACCATAAATCAGGATTTTAACTTATAGCTGAAGTGTAAGCTAATTTAAATGAATATCAAATGCTATCAAGTAAGCTATAGCGTGTTTTGCCAATGAATATGGTATCAGCCGCACCGTTACAAATAATTACAATTTCAGGGTTTAATGAAACATTCAATTTACAATCGTGCGGCATCATTATCGCTCCTAACTGGGCTCACTATTATTAAAAGTTGATGCATTGTACTTAACCACATTAAAATTTAATCCTGCCGCCAAATACATATGTTTAGCATTATGTATTGGTTTTGGGTTATCGCTTAAGGTGGATGCAGGTGGGAGAAATATTTTAGTTAATGCTGATAATACGCCCAAACGCTTAGCGGCGGATGATTCAGCTGCCGACCCTACACAACAAACACTGAATCTTAATTTTAGCCCAGAACGCCGTGAGAAGTTACGCCGGGCGCTAGATGATTATGCGCGTTCTGTTGATCCTGCGTATCATGAACAGATAGAAGAACGCCGCCGGGCGATGCATGAGAGCATAAAAGCCAGGTTTCTAGCTTCAGATAACGATAACGATGGTACGATAGATCGGCAAGAGGCAACGGAAAGTCTGCCGCAAATCGCTAGGCATTTCAATCAGGTGGATACGAATCAGGACGGTGTGATTTCGCTGGAAGAGCTGGAGGCTGCGCAAGCACGCATTGTCGAACGTAGAAAAGCCATAGATGCCGCAATAGAGGCAGAAAAGCAGCAAGATGCCGATCAGGCCGAGGTGGCTAAACGTAAAAGTAAACAAGCCGTCAGCACCTCTCTGCGTAAGCCCGCACTTTAATTTCACTAGTAGTCATCTTTAATAGCCGGATTGCCTGAATATATTATTTAAACTCCAGCTCTTAGCTCAGGCTTAGACTTTAATTGGATAGTATCGAAATTTATTACGCCTGTGGTACGCATAAAATAGATAATATAAGCGTTATCTACCAACCCTAAAGCCACACTCAATGAGCTTGACGCTAGAAATCACTGATAGTATCCAAGCAATAGATGCCAGCAGTTGGAATGCATTGGCGGGCAATATGCCATTGTTAAGCCATGCGTTTTTAAGTGCACTTGAAGTCTCCGGCTCGGTCGGTAAAGGCACCGGCTGGCAGCCTTACCCTATGTTGGTGCATGATGCCGGGCAATTGGTTGGTGCTATGCCGCTGTATGTTAAAAGTCATTCATATGGCGAGTATGTGTTTGATTGGGCATGGGCCGAGGCTTATCAGCGCAGTGGCTTAAATTATTATCCGAAATTACTGGCTGCGATTCCGTTTACGCCGATTACCAGCCAAAGACTCTTAGCCAGGAACGTGCATATTCAAACGTTGATGATAGAGGCTTTAAGCGAAACGATGTATAAACATCAATTATCGTCAGTGCATGTGATATTTCCAGATGAGGATTCTGCAGCAGCATTAAGCCAAGCAGGCTGGATGCAACGTCAAGGTGTGCAGTTTAGATGGGAAAATAGAGATTTCAGTAATTTCGATGCTTTTTTAAGCACGCTAAGCCATGATAAACGCAAAAAGATTCGCCAGGAACGCAAAAAAGTAGCAGCCTCAGGCGTGGTGTGCAAGTGTATTAAAGGCGCAGATATTACCGCAGGGCAGTGGGATTTCTTTTACCAATGTTATGCCAATACTTACCATGAGCATCGCTCAACGCCATATCTAACCCCAGCATTCTTTCAGCAGATTGGCCTCACCATGCCACAGAATATTTTGCTGGTATTAGCTTACGTAGATGATGTTCCCATCGCGAGTGCACTCAATATTTATCATAAAACCACGCTATATGGGCGTTATTGGGGTGCGTTGCAATATGTGCCGAATTTGCATTTTGAGCTTTGTTATTATCAAGCGCAGGAATTTTGTATTGCCGAAAACATCCAGTATTTTGAAGGCGGCGCACAAGGGGAGCACAAGCTGGCTAGGGGTTTTAAACCTAGACCTACGAGCTCATTCCATAAAATCGCACATCCTGAGTTTGCGGGTGCAATACAAGATTTTGTGACTAGAGAGTCGCAGGGTATCGCGGCTTACACTACCGAGCTAGAAGAACGTGCGCCGTTTAAAGTACAGTAAGTTAAAGTGCAGCAAGATTAACGATATTCTTGCTGCAATGTTTTCTTTACCATGCTATTTCTTTACCATCGTAAGCGATAAATTTCCCACTGGTAGATAGGGATAAGTGAGCAATCACTTTGCGTAAACCTGCCACGCTGGTTTGTGCGTCTACCAAGCCATTTGGCCCACCCATATCAGTTTGTACCCAGCCCGGATGCAAAGTCACCACGGCTACCCCGTCAGGTTTCACGTCTATCGCTAAGCTTTTCATCACCATATTCACCGCAGCTTTACTGCTGCGATAAATATAACTACCGCCGCTAGTATTGTCATCAAGGCTGCCCATTTTGCTGCTTAGCGTAGCGATCTTTTTAAGTTGGCTAGTGCTTACATGCTGCATAAAAGCTTCGGCCATTTTGAATGGCGCCATAGAGTTAATTTTAAAAGCCGTCGCCCAGTCATCATAATTCACATCGCCTAAATCACTTGCCGGGTATATGCCGGCGTTGTTAAGCAGTACATCGATTTTTTGGTTTTTGAGTTGCAAGGCGACAGCATCAATCTGCCGAAAATCGGCGACATCCAGCGCCACTATTTGAATGTTTTGATATGCGCTCGCCAACGTCTGCAGTGCACTTGCCGATTGCGGGTTACGGCAACAGGCAATGACATGCCAGCCATCTGCTGCATATTGTTTAGTAAATTCCAGGCCAATGCCACGGTTGGAGCCAGTGATTAGTATTGTATAAATTGCGTTGTTCATGAGGTGTGTTTAATCCGATAGGAATAAAATTTGATAATAAACAATTAAAAGGTAGTTGGAAATAAAAAATCAATAATGGGCAATTACTAGCAGTTTATTGTGAGTGCTTAGCGGCGGGGTTATTTCAAAACATGATAATCACGATAGTGCCGGCAAGTATGAGCATGCCACCTAATGCAACCGCCCAGGTTAGTTTTTCACCAATAAATATTACACTTAACACAATGACTAGTGCGACGCTAAGTTTGTCTATCGGCGCAACTTTAGATGCCGGGCCTAGTTGTAGTGCGCGATAATAGCTGAGCCATGAAAGGCCGGTGGCAATGCCTGATAACACCAGGAATACCCAGCTACGCGTTGATACTAGATCAAGTTTCTGCCATTCATTGCGCAAGAATACAGTTCTAATCAACGTCGCTAAATTTGAATTCAACCCAGTGACGCCTATTTTGCCAAAAACCGCAGTAAGTGCAGCAAAAAAAGCAGATCCCAATGCATAAACTACCCAGCTTTCTTTAAACATTTTTATGCCTTTCACGTTGACCAAAATTTGGCAAAACTACTAAAAGTAATGATTAGCTAAATTAAAACATAATACTTAAAAACTGAGATATTAAACTAGATTGTAACAGTCCATGCAGAGATGAATAGGCTGTTTGACTTGAATCCAGGCACATTTACTATTGCTTGGTCGCGTGGCAGTCTGTTGGTATTTTTTTGATGTTACAGACAAGTAAATAATTTGTAAGTAATTGATATTAAAGGATGCGTTTTTATAAAAGGAATGCTGAGATTTTGCGAGTTATGCACACTACCTAAAGCTTTACCTTAAGTTATCCAAATAACTCTTGCAAATCAAAGGTGGTATATAAGTTGTTGATTTTGTTTAAATAAATATTTGATTACTATTTATACTGTTTTACAAAAAGCCTTATAAAACGGCTAGTTACAATTTAATTTCACAGATAATCACAGAGTTATCCACAGAATTTGTGGAAAGAATTTTTGGCTTCAGTGATTGGTAAAAAACAATCATCAAACCCATCATCGTGGTCAAATTAGCACTTTACTTACCAGTAGCTACCGATGCTGGCATGACAGATTTACTGACACTAATCTGCCTAGTGAGGAAAAAGTTTCTATTGAGAATTATGAAAGTGAAAGTAAAGAGCAATGTATGATTGTCGTTACTTACAATGAAATCATAATTTGGATTATATGAATGATAGGTATTTTATTGGCGGCTGGTTTTTCTCGCAGATTTGGTTCGACCGATAAGCTTTTACAACCGTTGCCAGATGGTCGCCCGATGGCGTTAGCCTCGGCGGAGAGCTTAATACAGGCTATTCCAACCAGCATTGCAGTGGTTAGGCCGGACAATAAAAAGTTAGCAGCATTATTGCTCAATGCTGGTTTGAAAGTTGTATTTTGTAGTGAGAGTGACCAAGAAATGGCCGATAGTTTAGCCACGGCAATTCGCTTCTCAGCTAACCTTCAGGCGGCCAAGCATGGGTTTGTTATTGCTTTGGCGGATATGCCTTATATTCGATCTGACACTATCAGCACAGTAGTGGCTAAGCTTGGTGCCGGTGCTGCAATAGCTATGCCTGTTTACAATGGTCAACGTGGACATCCTGTTGGTTTTGCTGCAAAATTTCGCAAAGAACTGGAGAGTTTGCATGGTGATGAGGGCGCGCGTTCAATTATTAAACGCTATCCAGACGAAGTCCACCTGCTGCCAAGTGATGATGCGGGAATTTTAGCGGATATTGATACGCAGGCAGATTTGAGAAGCTAAGTTTTAGCCTCACAGCGTACATCGCTAATAAAAGTAGTGCCCATTTTAAGTTGCTGCGCTCTGACCTGAATAAGCTCAGCAAGTATGGCTATAGCAATTTCGGCCGGGGTGCGGCTGCCAATATGTAAACCTACTGGGCCGCGCATGGTAGCAATCTCTAATTCATTCAGGTCAAACATGCGCAAACGCTCGCGACGCTTTTCCTGATTCTTTTGTGAGCCCAGCGCCCCTACGTAAAATGCATCGGATTTGAGTGCTTCAAGCAAAGCCATATCATCCAGTTTAGGGTCATGTGTCACCGCAACGATAGCCGTATGTGCATCTGGATTGATTTCCAGTACCACATCGTCTGGCATGCCTTCAACCCATGTCACGCCTTCCACATGCCATTCATCGCGAATGTCTTGGCGTGGCTCGCAGATCAGAACATCAAAATCGAGTACCTGCGCCATGCTGGCTAATAAAGAACCTAGTTGATTGGCGCCAATGATGAGCAGGCGCCATTGTGGGCCAAAGTAAGTATGGAACCAATCGCCATCTATTTTTGGCAGGCCTTCTGGCAAGACTTCCATT
The DNA here is from genome assembly GCA_040389995.1 of Pseudomonadota bacterium. Classification (GTDB taxonomy): domain Bacteria; phylum Pseudomonadota; class Gammaproteobacteria; order Burkholderiales; family Methylophilaceae; genus Methylotenera. The sequence continues at coordinate 6,529 of JAZJZG010000064.1, forward strand.
AGTTTTACCTGGCCAGTACTTAAGCTGACTGAGCGTTTAATTAATTTTCGCTCTTCCAAGTTTTGCAATAAAGGTAATAACTGTGCTGCAGCGTTTAATGGTTCGGCAAATATCTGTAAACGACCGCCGCATGGGATTCTGAATCTTTGCGCGTCATCTCTGCTCACGCCGTATTCCATGATTGAGGGTATTGTTGGTAATTCTTGATTACGTGCTTTGTCAGCTAAGTCATCTTCAATACAGCCGCCAGAAACTGAGCCTATAAGATGGCCATCCTCGCGCACGACTAACACAGCCCCGGGCAAGCGTGGCGCTGAGCCCCAAGTCTGTATCACCGTAAACAGATGCGCTTTATAGCCACTGTTCAGCCATTCCAGCGCACGGCTTAATACTTCTAAGTCAGCGGATTTCATCGACATATTTCAACAGCCCAAGCCAAACCTAAGCCAGTTGGTTGCCAATCGGCAGGGTGCGGATTCGCTTGCCAGTCGCCGCGAAAATAGCATTGGTCACTGCAGGTGCTACGGGCGGTAAGCCAGGTTCACCAACACCACCCATTTTTTCAGTGCTTTGCACGATATAGACCTCTACTTTAGGCATATTAGCCATGCGCATTACCTGATAGTCATGGAAGTTGGATTGCTGCACCATGCCATCTTTAAAGGTGATTTCGCTTTGTAATGCGGCACCTAGGCCGAATGAAATTGACGATTCCATTTGCGCCTTCAGTGAATCAGGGTTCACCGCTAGACCGCAATCAATCGCGGATACCATGCGGTGCACTTTGACCTCGCCTGCAACCACGGACACTTCCGCAACTTGTGCAGCGAAACTTCCAAAAGACTCATGCACGGCAATGCCGCGGAATACGCCTTTTGGTAATGGTTTGTGCCAATCCGCTTTTTCAGCCGCTAAATTCAGCGCGGCTAAATGACGCGGGTGATCTTTCAGCAGTTCACGGCGATAAGCCAGCGGGTCTTTTTTTGCGGTATGGGCGAGTTCATCGATCAAGCTTTCCATCACAAACGCAGTATGGCTGTGACCCACCGAGCGCCACCACAGTACCGGAACAGTAGTTTTGGCGGTATGCAAGCTCACCTGATAATTGGGAATGCTTTTAAAATAAGGTGAATCCGCAGCACCTTCTACTGAAGTTGCATCAATGCCATCTTTAATTTGGAAAGCTTCAAATGGTGTTCCCCGCATGATGGATTGGCCGACTGCTACATGTTCCCAAACGGCTGGGAAGCCTTTGGCATCCAAGCCAATTTTGGCTTTATGTAGATACATAGGACGATAGTAGCCGCCTTTCACATCATCCTCACGGCTCCACACGGTTTTCACTGGCACCCCTGCTGCTTTAGCGACTTGCACCGCTTCTGCTACAAAGTCTGCAGCTGGGTTGGCTCGACGACCAAAACCACCGCCAAGAAATAACGTATGTATTTTTACCTGCTCAGGTTTGAGTCCTAGTATTTTTGCCGCAGCTTGCTGGTCAGTACCCTGCATTTGTGTACCAGTCCAGATTTCACAAGTGCCTTTATCAATTTTTACTGAACAATTGAGTGGCTCCATTGGAGCGTGTGCCAAATAAGGCAGGGCATACTCGGCTTCTATAGATTTTCCAGTTTTAGACATGGCGGCCTTGCTATCGCCAGCCTTTGCAGCAATTAATCCTGGCGTCGTCGCCATTTTTCTAAACTCTTCAAATAATGCTTTGGAATCAAGGCTAGCGTTTGGCCCTAAATCCCAATCCACTTTAAGTGCGTCACGGCCTTTTTTAGCCGCCCAATAGTTATCCGCAATGACAGCGACACCAGTCGGTACTTGTACGACTTGGCGTACGCCTTTAATTTGCTTAGTCGCACTTGCGTCAAACTTTTTGACTGTCCCACCAAAAACTGGAGAGCGAGCAACCATAGCGGTCATTAAACCATCAAAGTGAATATCTTGACCAAAGATGGCCGTGCCATTTATTTTTTCCGGACCATCAAGGCGTTTAGTGGCCTTACCAATAATTTTCCAGTCTTTAGGGTCTTTCAGGGTCACGGCTTTAGGTGTTTCTAGCTTGGCCGCGGCCTCTGCTAAGTCACCATAACTGATTTTTTTATCGCCACTGATAACGAAACCATCTTCTGTTTTGATGCTTGCAACAGGAACGCCCAGTCGCACCGCTGCGGTATTGACTAATAGCGCACGTGTTAATGCGCCAGCTTGACGGTAACGGTCAAACTCAGACCAGGTAGTTGAAGATCCGCCAGTGATTTGAATACCATAAGCGGTATGTGCATACTCTGGCGCAGCAGCAGCATGTTCAACTTTAATCTTGCTCCAATCAGCATCCAGCTCCTCGGCTATCAGCATGGGCAAGGTGGTCCAGATACTTTGGCCCATTTCACTATGGGCAAGCATTACTGTAATTGTATTGTCTGTACCTACACGCAAAAAGGCGTTTGGGGCGGGTAGTTTTTTGCTATCTTCACCTGCATTAGCATTGGAGATACCAGGCAGTAGAAAGCGCTTGGCATTAGGGATAGAGAATGCTATCACTAACCCACCAACCGCGAGTGCAGTGGCTTTAATGAAAGTACGTCTTGCAATATTTAAAGGGGCATTCATGGTTGGCTCCTTAAGCTAACTTAGTTGCAGCAACATGTATCGCAGCACGAATACGCGGATAAGTACCGCAACGGCAAATGTTACCGCTCATGGCTGCATCAATATCGGCATCTGTGGGTTTTTTATTGGTAGCGAGCAAAGCCGTGGCTGACATAATTTGCCCTGATTGACAGTATCCACACTGCACTACGTCAATTTCACTCCATGCTGCCTGTACAGCTTGGCCAACTTTGTCATTTTGAATATCTTCAATCGTGGTGATCTTTTTACCGACCGCCGCGGCAATTGGCGTGATGCACGAGCGTATAGCTTGCCCATCCAGATGCACGGTACAAGCGCCACATTGTGCCATGCCACAACCAAACTTAGTGCCGGTAAGATGCACGACATCTCTCAATGCCCATAAAATTGGCATGTCCTCGGGTGCATCAAGCTGTTGTTCCTTGCCATTTATATTCAAAATAATCATGATGGATTGGCCCTTAATTTATTTGCTATATTTAGATTAAATGATCGTTTAAACACTGAGAACAGCTAAATCAAAAATAGCACTATCGCATAATCCTGGCTATCGTTATATGGAATAATTTGGAATTGATGATTCCAAATTATGGATTAACCCCGGTATTTTAGAGTCAATTAAGCGACTTATAACTTATTGTCTGCATGACATTCTATTTTATATTGATCTAAATAGCCTCAAAACATTATGACTTGCATATTTAGCGTCATAATGTTTTATCTTCATTAAATGAAGCCTAGTTCATAAGGTTTTAATACATAATCAATTCATTATTTGTAATTGAGAATTTATATGACTTATCTTATCAGCCTCATTCAGCAATACGGGTTATTCATTGTTTTTGCCAATGTATTTTTAGAGCAGATTGGACTGCCAGTTCCTGCATATCCTACATTATTGATTACTGGAGCGCTTTTAAGCCAAGGTAATTACTCAGTTGTGACGCTATTGTTCGTTGCTGTTATTGCAGCGTTGGTTGCAGATTTATTTTGGTATTTTAGTGGACGGACTTATGGCCGCAGAATAATGACTAAACTTTGCCGAATTTCACTATCGCCTGATTCATGTGTAAGACAAACCGAATCTATTTACTTACGTATTGGTCCTCCAGCATTGTTATTTTGTAAATTCATTCCTGGGTTCGCGTCAATATCCAGCGCATTGGCGGGCACACTGGGTACGAAGAGTATTACTTTTATTGTTTTTGACAGCATAGGAGCCGCTATCTGGGCGGGGTCAGCAATACTATTGGGTGGTTTATTTAGCAGTGCAATTGATGAGTTGTTAAATGTGTTAATGCAGATGGGTAAATGGGGCGGTATATTGATAGCGTTTGGATTAGTGGTGTTTATTGCCTCTAAATGGTGGCAGCGCTACCGGTTTATGAAATCCCTGCGCATGGCACAGATTTCGGTAGAAGAGCTTTCGCAGATGCTTGAAGATGGCCTGAAGCCTTTAATTGTCGATGTGCGCCCAACGCACTTGCAGGCAGATGGCATTATTCCCGGGGCAATTGCCATGTCTATCGACAATGTTGATACTGTAGAGCTTAACGCACCTTTGGATGGAGAAATCGTCCTGTATTGCGCGTGTCCAAATGAAGTAACTTCAGCACGTGTAGCTAAGCTATTGATGAAAAAAGGTTATCGCCGCGTCCGTCCGCTTACTGGTGGTATTGATGCCTGGATAAGTGCTGGACATCAAACGACAGTATGGCAGCGTGCTTTAAAAGTGAGTTAAAGCTTATTCGATGTTTTTTTAGGTGTTTTACATCTTCAACATACCTGTGTGACAGTACTAAATGATTAAATAAAAACGCCCCAATCTCTCGAATGCGGCGTTTTTATATATGAGTCCTGCGTCCTTGTTTTGGGCGCCGCTTGTTAAAAGTAGCTTACGATTTATACATTAAATACTGATTGACCAAACGTTCAATCTCTAAACATTAAACCGGAAGTGCATAACATCGCCATCTTGCACGATGTATTCTTTGCCTTCCAGGCGCATCTTGCCAGCTTCTTTTGAGCCTTGTTCACCTTTGTTTTTAACATATTCGTCGTATTGAATCACTTCTGCGCGAATAAAGCCGCGCTCAAAATCTGTGTGGATCACGCCTGCAGCTTGTGGTGCGGTAGCGCCTTTTTTAACGGTCCAAGCGCGTACTTCCTGCACGCCAGCGGTAAAATAGGTTTGCAAACCTAATAAATCATACGCGGCACGAATCACGCGATTTAAACCAGGTTCATCTTGACCCAATTCACTTAAAAATAAGGTTTTGTCTTCGTCATCAAGTTCAGAGATTTCGGCTTCAATTTTGGCACAGATGCACACTACCGGTGCATGTTCAGCTTTGCCGAGTGCAATCACTTTATCCAATAATGGATTATTTTCAAAACCAGTTTCGTCTACATTCGCTAGATACATCACTGGCTTTACTGTAATCAGGCATAGTGGTTTGAGTATTTGCAATTCGTCAGCATCTAAGCCTAATGTGCGCACGGCTTTGGCTTGATCTAAACATGGCAGGACTTTTTCTAATACTGCAACTAGAGCAATGGCATCTTTATCGCCACTTTTGGCTTTTTTGCTTTCGCGTTGCATGGTTTTTTCAACGGTTTCCATGTCAGCAAGCGCTAGTTCGGTATTAATGACTTCTATGTCTGACAGCGGGTCAATTTTGTTCGCCACATGTATGACATTGCCATCTTCAAAACATCGCACTACGTGCGCAATAGCGTCCGTTTCGCGGATGTTGGCTAAGAATTTATTACCTAAACCTTCACCTTTTGAGGCGCCTGCAACCAGACCTGCAATATCTACAAACTCAACAATAGCGGGTTGCACTTTTTGTGGTTTAACAATATCAATCAGTGGTTGCATGCGCATATCCGGCACTTCTACAATGCCGACGTTAGGCTCAATGGTGCAGAAGGGGTAATTTTCCGCGGCAATACCAGCCTTGGTGATAGCGTTAAAAAGCGTAGATTTTCCTACGTTAGGCAGGCCAACAATTCCACATTTCATCTTTTTTCTCTATTCATTTCTTCATTTATTTCTTAGTATGCAATTTTAGCATTGCAGTTTCAAAATCACCGCTTAATAGATAGGGCAATATTTGTATGCTGTCATCAATACACTGATTAATTGCAGTTTGCTCATCTTTTAACGGTGCTTTTAGTACAAAGTTAACCACTTCGTTACGATCACCCGGATGACCTATGCCTAGGCGTAAGCGCCAAAAATCCGGTGTTCCTAGCGCGGCGGTGATATCCTTTAAACCATTATGGCCGCCATGACCTCCGCCTTTTTTAAGTTTAGCAGTTTCAGGCGGTAAATCTAGCTCGTCGTGAATCACCAGAATCTGAGCCGGTGTAATTTTGTAATAATTAGCCAGCGCAGCCACGGCCTTGCCGCTGGCATTCATGAAAGTAGTAGGTTTAAGTAGCCAAACATCACTAGTTGGATTTAACTTGCTGGCTACACCAAAAAACTTGGTATCAAGCGCTAATTTACTATTAGTCGCTGACGACACCTGGTCTATCCACCAAAAACCTGCGTTATGGCGAGTAGCTGCATATTTATCGCCCGGATTACCTAGGCCTACTAATAATTTAATACTGGTCATGTGGTGTAGTGTAAATAAAAAACGCGCACTTTATAATAAAAGCGCGCGTTAATTTTAATTCAAACTAAAACTATTAAAACTTAAGCAGCCGGAGTTTCTGCAGTTGCTTCAGCGGCGTCATCAGCAACACCACCGCGTGTTTTAGCGATAGATGCGATAGCTGCATCGTTGTCATGTGCTAATTGAACAAACTCAACACCTTTCGCTAATTTGATTTGTGACAGGTGAATTGACTGACCCATTTCAAGTTTTGCCAAATCAACTTCAATAAACTCAGGCAAATCTTTTGCCAGGCAGCTTATATCAGCTTCAGTCATGATATGCGCAACGATACCGCCACCAGTTTTAACGCCAGGCGCAATGTCAGCATTTACAAAGTGGAATGGTACTTTAACGTGGATTTTTTCAGTTGCACTGACACGTTGAAAATCAATGTGTTGAATCGTATTGCGTACTGGGTGCATTTGGAAATCACGTAGCAATACGCTTTCTTTTTTGCCATCTACAATCAGCGTTAAGATTGAAGCATGGAATGCTTCGTGACGGAACTGTAAGAACAGCTCTTTATGGTTGATTGCCAGTGGCAGCGCGTCTTTACCACCACCATATACTACACCTGGCACTGTGCCTGCGTGACGAAGACGGCGGCTCGCACCCGTACCTTTTGTATCACGTTTTACTGCGTTGATTTCGATAGACATGTTGTTGCTCCTAATTTACTACTATTTAAGTACTACACTAAAATCTGCAGTCCGCGACCAGTCTGCAGGGTTAAAAACTATTTAATCCATAAATAGTGAAGATACAGAATCTTCACAGCTAATTCTACGTATGGTTTCAGCTAACAATTCCGCCGCGCTTAATTGACGGATCTTTTTGCAGTTGGCTGATTCCAAGCCAAGTGGGATGGTGTTAGTGACCACTAATTCATCTAATTCAGAATTCAAAATACGGTCCGCTGCGCCGCCAGATAATACTGGGTGTGTAGCATAGGCCAATACTTTTTTAGCACCATGTTTTTTTAATGCGTTTGTTACTCTTTTTGACGGGTGTTTTTTATT
>JAZJZG010000065.1:0-6626 GCA_040389995.1 Pseudomonadota bacterium
CTTATAAGGCGCTTTTTTCATCGCCCAATCCCACAGGAATGGCGGGATAAAGCGCATGAACCTTGCTAACCAGCCCATTTGCCATGGAATGATGACAAAGCGGCGCTTGTCTTCAATGGCGTTTACAAACTTAGCAGCGGCTACATCGGCGTCCATCAAGAATGGCATTTTGTAATGATTCACAGCGGTCATCGGTGTACGGATATAGCCAGGTGCGATGGTGGTAACAGCAATATTCTGCGCAGCCATTTCCACACGTAAACTTTCCAGGTAGCTAATCGCCGCTGCCTTGCTCGCGCTATAAGCCCCTGCCCCCGGCAAGCCGCGTATACCAGCAACACTGCCAATGCCAACCAACTGCCCTTGCTTGGCGGCCTTCATGGCTGCGATAAATGGCTGAAAGGTATGCACCAATCCCATGACGTTAATATCCATGACCGCCTGAAATGCTGCAATATCTTCTTGAAGTTCAGTAAGCGTGCCGCGACTTACACCTGCACAGGCAATCACTACATCTGGCGTGCCATATTGCGCAATAAAATCTGCCCCTGCTGCTGCTAGTGCAGCACTGTCACGTACATCTAATGGATAAATTGCACATTTGGCGTTGTATGTGTCTTGCAGAGTCGTTTGCAGGTTTTGTAAGTGCTCACTACGTCTGGCGGCTATGCCGATATTAACCACTTCACTTTCATAGCGTTTGGCATATTCTATGGCGAGTGCTTCGCCTATGCCGCTCGATGCGCCGGTAATAAAGACTTTCATGATAGGTACCTATGTGGGGCTTTTAAACATTATAGACGTAAAAAACCCGCTTTTACGGATACGCAAAAACGGGTTGCTTTACTACTGGCCTGGCTATTTAGTCTGCGGCTTTGCGCCAGCCTTTGAGTATTTTTTACTTTGCTTACTTCTTGGCTGCCTTGGCTTTGTCTGCACGAATATTGCCAATGATATAGTCAACCGTTTTTAATGCTTCTTCATTGCCGCCAGCCATAGTGCTAGAGGTAATGAATTGGCCATTGATAATAAAGCTAGGCACACCTGTTGCGCCAGAAGCGCGGAAAACCTGCGCTGCCTGGTTTAATTTGTTGTTCATAGAAAATGATTTGAATGCATCTTCTACTTTTTTCTTATCTAGGCCACTTTTTTTGGTTATCCAGTCAATAGCAGCGGCTTCATCCGTAGGATTTAACGTCTTTTCTTTATGAATCGCATCGTATAAAGCGGTATGTAATTTCGCTGATAGATTTAGGTCTTCCATTGCGTAAAAAGCTTTCGCCATTGGCGCCCAAGCTGGTTGTGGCAGACCTGGTATGCGTTTAAATACGACATCTGCAGGTAGTTTTTTTGCCCAAGCATTAAGGAGTGGATCCATGTGATAACAATGAACACAGCCGTACCAGAATATTTCAGCGACTTCAATTTTATTGGGTGTATCGGTTGGAATGGCTTGTAATGTCTTATCGAATTCTTTGCCTAGCTGCGGGTCTGCTGCAAGCACATTGAATGAGGCCAGTAACATTAGCGCGCTTAGTAGTTTTTTCATCTTTAATTATCCTTTTATTTTTGCTCAAGTTTTAGAGTTTTGTATTTACTCACTCAATATGCACCAAAACGCATGACGCTGAATTTTGGCTGACAAATATCAACTTAAATAATACAAACCAGTTCATGGTTGACCAGATTACTAGTTATTGGTTTTCGTTATTTACTTTAATTAAATCCGCTTTAAAGCCGTTGTTGATCAAATCGGTTTTTGTTTTGTTGATTTGGTCTAAGTCTTTTAGTGGGCCAACACGTACCCGATGCCAAACACCCTTGTCAGGAATGGCGGCTGTTTGCACTACCGCTTCAAAACCTTGCAGGGCTAATTTAGCTTTCATATTGTCGGCTTCTACTTCGGTTTGAAAAGCGCCTACTTGTAAAAAATAACTCTTTGGCACGGTCGGCTGCGGCGTATCTTCTTTGATCTTGTTTTCTTCTTCTTTCGTTACCTTGCTTTCGCTGCCAGGCAAAATAGTATAAAAATCAAAGCGGGTTTTGTCATCATCTTTGCTGGTAGTTGGGTTTTCTGCAGTAGGCAAGGCGCTGGTATCTGCCCCCGCTTCTTCAGAACCTTGTTTAGTTTTATCTTTATTCTGGGCTGCGATTTTTTCTGATAATTTTGTAGAATCATTAGCAGCTTTGTTGGTAAATGGGCTTTCACCACCTTTTATATACATCACCACGCTTAACGACGCGGCAATGCCTAATAAAAAACCAATCAATAAGCCCGTTAAAAATGGGCTACCCTTGCTTTTATTGGCGCTTCTCGATCTTTCTGGGCTTGGTTTGTAATCTCTACTCATAATTTATTTTACTCCTTACATTCTTTCTTTAGCGGTAACACCAAGTAGATCCAAGCCATTTTTTAAGACTTGTTGCGTGGCGCTGATTAAGCTTAAGCGCGCTAGTTTAACTGTTTCATCATCAATTAAAAACTTATATTCATTGTAATAACTGTGCAAGTCGCTCGCCAATTCTTTTAAATAATTGGCGATTACGTGCGGTGCAAGCTCGGAGGCTGCATTCTCCACGGTTTCAGGATAGCTGCTTAAACGTTGCATCAGGGCGGTTTCATGTGCGTTGCTGAGCGGGCTTAAATCCACATTTTGCAAACTCGCTTTATCACCAGGCCATTGACCGAATACGCTGCAGATACGGGCATGTGCATACTGAATATAGTAGACAGGATTATCATTGGTTTGCGCGCGTGCTAAATCGATGTCGAACACGAGTTGCGAATCTGAACGGCGCGCGGCTAAAAAGTATCTGGTTGCGTCACAGCCTACTTCTTCAATCAGATCGCGCAAGGTGACGTAACTGCCGGCACGTTTAGAGAGCTTTACTTCTTCGCCACCACGCATCACCGTGACCATTTGATGTAATACATAATCTGGCCAGCCTGCTGGAATGCCTGCATCTAATGCTTGCAGGCCAGCGCGTACACGTGTAATCGTGCTGTGGTGGTCAGCGCCCTGCTCGTTAATCACACGTACAAAGCCACGCTTCCATTTATCCGCATGGTAAGCGACATCCGGTACGAAATAGGTATAACCGCCTTCAGATTTGCGCATTACGCGGTCTTTGTCGTCACCAAAGTCAGTAGTTTTTAGCCACAGTGCGTTATCCAACTCGTAGGTGTGGCCGCTGTTGATTAAGGCTTGTACGGTTTGCTCGACTTTGCCGGTTGAGTACAGTGCGCTTTCGAGTGAGAACACATCAAATTCGATTTGAAAGGCTTTTAAATCTAAATCCTGTTCATGGCGTAAATAGGCCACACTAAAGGTGCGAATCGACTCCAGATCTGTAATATCGCCACTGGCCGTAACCTGCATATCATCAGCCACTACCATTTGTTTGGCTAAGTAGGCTGCGGCAATGTCATTGATATATTCGCCTCGATAACCATTTTCTGGAAAGCTGGCATCGTCGGTAGAAATACCTTTGCAGCGTGCCAATACGGAAATAGTAAGATTATCAATTTGCGCACCAGCATCGTTATAGTAAAACTCACGCGTCACGTTCCAGCCATTGGCGTCCAGCAAGCGCGCCAAGCAATCGCCTATCGCTGCGCCACGGCCATGGCCTACGTGTAATGGGCCAGTAGGGTTGGCAGAAACAAATTCCACTTGTACTTTTTGATTATTGCCAATATTGTTGCGGCCGTAGTTCGCGCCAGCAGCTAAAATCTCTTTTACTACGGTTTGCTGAGATTGTGCATTTAAAAAGAAATTGATAAATCCTGCGCCGGCAATTTCAGTTTTAGCGATGTAGTCGCTAGCGGGCAAGTTTTCAATAATGCGTGTGGCAATTGCGCGAGGGTTTTGCTTGAGCGGCTTAGCTAATACTAAAGCTAAGTTCGTGGCAAAGTCGCCATGTTCCGCAGACTTGGGGCGTTCCAGCAAAATGTTAAGTTCGGCAATGTCAGGGGTGCCATTATTTTGCGCAATAGTTTTTGCGGCAATGGTCAGTAATTGGGTAAGATGTGCTTTCAAAACAAATTCGCAGCTTAAGTAAAAACAGCATTTTAACCTACTGCCGTACTTTTTTTGTAAACCTTTGTTTCTTTAAACAAATGTTAATCAATTAATTACATTGAAAGATTCATTGACAGCACCAATACTAAAAATCGCCCTCGATGTGCCGCTAGACCGCTTATTTGATTATTTAAGTAATGGCGAAGTGGTGCAAATTGGCCAGCGCGTGCTGGTGCCTTTTGGTCGTCGTAGCCAGATTGGTATTGTCATGGGCTTGGCCGAGACTAGTGATTTTGCCATTGAAAAGCTAAAACCGGTGACGCAAGTGTTTGCTGATGAGCAACCGTTAGATGCCGAAACCTTGAGTCTGGTTAAGTTTAGCGCAGATTATTATCAATATCCGTTTGGTCAGGCTTTATTGTCTACTTTACCTGCGCGTTTGCGGCAGATTGCACCTGCGGTATCGCGTAAGCAATATGCTTATCAGTTGACTGCTTTGGGTCGTACGCAAGTGCTTGAGCAAATCTCTAAGCGCCAGTTGGTGTTGCGTCGTATCTTTGCTGCCTTGCAAGCGCATGCTCTATTGACTGAAGCAGATCTGGATGAGATTTCTAGTAGCGCACGCAAAGTAGTAAAACAGCTAGTGGTTGATGGTTGGGCAAGTAGTAAGCAGGTGCAGGCAGCACTGAGTTTGCCTGCTGTGCCGCCTGCAATTACCCCGGAATTAAACGATGAGCAAGCATTCGCCGTTGAGCAAATTGTGCAGGATGCAAAAATATTCAAAGCCTGGTTATTGCATGGCATCACCGGCAGCGGAAAAACGGAAGTGTATATTCGTTTATTACAACACGTATTGCTCAATCAGCATGCGCAAGTATTAGTGTTGGTTCCGGAAATCAACTTAACCCCGCAGTTAGAAGCACGCTTTAGAAGTCGCCTGCATAATCTGCCGCTAGTAAGCTTACATAGCAGTCTTAGTGAGAGTGAGCGCTTGCATCACTGGCAATTGGCACAATCTGGTGCAGCGAAAATCATTATCGGTACCCGGCTTTCAATCTTTACGCCTTTACCAAATTTAAAGCTCATTATTATTGATGAGGAGCACGATAGCTCTTATAAACAGCAAGACAGTATGCGCTATCATGCGCGCGATGTGGCGCTGGTACGCGCAAAGCGTTTGCATATTCCTGTGGTGCTGGGTTCCGCGACGCCTGCGCTTGAGAGCTGGCACAATGCTACGGTCAATCAACAATCGGGCCGTCAACTGAAGTCTAGCAAATATCATTTGCTGAGCTTGAGTCAGCGTGCGGTCACAGCGGCACAATTGCCACATATAGAGTGCATTGACACGACCAAAGTCAATCTGCAGTTTGGGCTTACACCGCAACTCATTGCCGCTTTACGCTTAAGATTAGCGCGCAAAGAGCAAAGTTTGTTGTTTATCAACCGTCGCGGTTATTCGCCGGTTTTGTTATGTGCGGCTTGCCACTGGATTGCACCTTGCATGCGGTGTAGTAGTCGCTTGGTCGTGCATTTAGGACAGAAAAAACTACGCTGCCATCATTGCGGTCATGAGCAAAAAATCCCCAGCCAATGCCCAAGCTGCGGTGATGCAGATTTGCATCCGACTGGGCATGGTACACAGCGATTGGAGCAAGCATTGGCGCAATTGCTGCCGACTGCGCGTATTGCCAGAGTGGACCGTGACAGCATCAGCCGCAAAAATGCCTTGGTGGAAATTTTAGATAAAGTACATCGTCAGGAAATTGATATTTTGGTCGGTACGCAAATGCTGGCTAAAGGTCATGATTTTCCTAATCTGACTTTGGTCGGCGTGATAGATACTGATAGCGCCTTACATAGCCCGGATTTTCGCGCTAGTGAACGTTTATTTGCGCAGTTGATGCAGGTAGCAGGCCGTGCTGGTCGTGCGGATAAAGCAGGTCAAGTCATTATTCAAACGCAGTTTCCCGAGCATGAGTTATTCAACGCGCTGCGTAGTCAAGATTACGTGAGCTATGCCAATGCCATGCTGCAAGAACGTGAACAAGTGCAGTTCCCTCCCCATGTTTTTACCGCATTATTACGCGCAGAAGCCAATGAGTTTCAACTGGTACAGCAGTTCTTGAATCATGCCTTTATATTAGCGCGAGGTTTAAATGGTGACGTCATGGTCTATGACCCGGTGCGCCCACAAATGGAGCGCTTAAAGGGTATGGAGCGTGGCCATATCCTGATGCAGGCAAATCGGCGCTCTGTGCTACAGCAATTACTTAAAAATCTGGTCTCCCAGTTAAGAGGTCAGCCAATCGCTGCTAAAGTGAGATGGGCTGTGGATGTTGATCCCTTAGAGTTTTGATGACAATTTTTCTGTGCATAAGCTTTGGTATAGCTGCGCCGAATCAACTAGTGGCTGCCAAAATGCAGTAAAATACAATAACTAGGCGGGTGTAGTTCAGTGGTAGAACGCTAGCTTCCCAAGCTCGATATGCGGGTTCGATTCCCGTCACCCGCTCCAACTTTACCAATGTAATTCAATTGTTTTATGTGATTTTAAATTCATAAATCCCCCTTTTTGTTAATCCCCTGCTGACAAGATTAAGT
>JAZJZG010000065.1:6636-14208 GCA_040389995.1 Pseudomonadota bacterium
TATTATGGCGAATCAAGCACCACCTTCAGTATTAACTTTTGCCGGTACGGACCCTAGCAGCGGCGCAGGCTTGCAGGCGGATATTTTGACGTTCGCCAGTATTGGCTGCCATCCGCTTTCCGTAGTAACGGCTATTACCGTACAAGATACGATAGGCGTAGACAGCGTGCTGGCGATGGATTCTGACTGGGTGAATGACCAGGCGCGTGCGATTCTGGAGGATGTGCAGGTGTCAGCGTTTAAATTGGGTCTATTAGGCTCGGTTGAAAACATTGCCGTCATTGCCGAAATTATGGCGGATTATCCGGATGTGCCATTGTTGATAGATCCGATCCTAACGTCCGGTCGTGGCGATGATCTGGCCAATGATGAAATGATGAGCGCGATGGTCGAGCTGTTGTTTCCGCAGGCCACGCTGATTACCCCGAATAGTTTAGAGGCACGCCGCTTTGCATTTGCAGACGATATTGATGAAATCGCATTGACCTCGCTAGACGAAAGCGCTGCGCGTTTGTTAGCCATGGGCAGTGAATACGTGCTGATTACAGGTACACACGAGCGTACCCTGGAAGTGACTAACACCCTGTATGGCGGTAATAAGCTGATTAAAGCCTATAAATGGGAGCGTTTGGTGGGTAGTTATCATGGTTCCGGCTGCACGCTCACTAGTGCGATTGCCGCTTGCATGGCGCATGGGCTCTCGATTGAAGAAGCGATTGAAGAGGCGCAGGAATATACATGGCAAACACTTAAAAATGGCTTTAGGCCAGGTATGGGGCAGTTTATTCCAGACCGCATGTTTTGGGCGCGTGATGAAGAGGATGTTGTGACTGACGGTGATGGCAGCGTTAAAGCGCATTAACAAAGTGTCCCAAGCTTTTATGATTAACGGTTTGTATGCCGTGACGCCTGATGAGCCCGATACAGAGGTGTTGTTGGCTAAGGTTGAGGCTGCGCTGCAAGGTGGCGCACGTGTGCTGCAGTATCGTAACAAAGCTGCAAGTCACAAGCTGCAAACGCAGCAGGCGCACGCGCTATTGCCGCTTTGCCGGCAGTACCAGGTGCCACTTATCATCAATGACTCTATCAAGCTTTGCCTGACGTTGGATGCTGACGGCGTGCATCTGGGCGGCACGGATGGCAGTTTAAGTGAGGCGCGTGCTAGCTTAGGCGCAGATAAAATACTAGGTGCTTCTTGTTATAACCGTTTTGACGTGGCCTTGAGTGCGCAACAGGCTGGCGCGGATTATGTGGCTTTTGGGGCATGTTTTTCTTCTAGCACTAAGCCACACGCGCCTGTGGCAAGCTTGGGTCTGTTCGAACGAGCCAAAATGCAGCTGCATGTTCCAGTAGTTGCGATAGGCGGCATTACCTTAGAAAATGCACAGTCAGTCATCCAGTCCGGCGCCAGTGCGATTGCCGTCATCAATGCAGTTTTTAATGCGGATGACATCAAATCAACTACTCAACAATTTACACGATTATTTAACCATTTATAAATACTTCATCATGACATCAAACAATCAAACCCTTTTTGAAAAATCTCAACAACTCATCCCTGGTGGTGTAAATTCGCCGGTACGTGCGTTTCGTAGTGTAGGCGGTACGCCAGTTTTCTTTAAAAAAGGCTTGGGTTCTAAGCTGTGGGATGTAGATGGTAAGCAATATATAGACTATATCAATTCATGGGGGCCGATGATTGTTGGCCATGCGCATCCAGCAGTGATTAAAGCGGTGCAAGAAGTCGCCGAGAATAGTTTGTCGTTTGGCGCGCCTACAGGTTTGGAGCTTGAAATGGCGGAACTTATCAACAAACTCGTACCCAGTATGGAGCAAGTGCGTTTAGTCAGCAGTGGTACAGAAGCGACGATGAGTGCGATTCGTGTAGCGCGTGGCTTTACTGGTCGCAATAAGCTGGTAAAGTTTGAAGGTTGTTACCACGGGCATTCTGATGCTTTATTGGTTAAAGCGGGTTCTGGCCTGCTTACTTTTGGCGAGCCGGATTCTGCTGGTGTTCCAGCTGACGTGGCTGCCCACACACTTACTTTAGAGTATAACAATACCCAGGCGCTTAAAGATCTGTTTAGTAAAATGGGCAATGAAATCGCCTGTGTGATTATTGAGCCTGTAGTCGGCAATATGAATTTAATCGTACCGCATCTGGAATTTTTACAGACGTTGCGTGAACTTTGTAGCCAATATGGTGCGGTGCTGATTTTTGATGAAGTCATGACAGGTTTCCGTGTGCATCTAGGTGGCGCGCAAGCACTATATAACATCAAGCCAGACATGACGACACTGGGCAAAGTAATTGGCGGTGGCTTGCCGGTGGGTGCTTTTGGCGGTCGTAAAGATATTATGGGGCATTTGGCGCCACTGGGTAAGGTGTATCAGGCAGGTACGCTGTCTGGCAATCCTGTTGCAGTTACGGCTGGCTTAAAAACACTGGAGCTGATTCAGGCGCCGGACTTTCATGTTAAGTTAGGCGCGCAGACTAAAAAACTGGTGGATGGCCTGAAAGCTGCCGCGCAAGAGACTGGCGTGGTGTTTAGTGCGCAAAATGTAGGCGGTATGTTTGGTCTATATTTCCGTGAAAAATGCCCGACTAGCTTTAACGAGATGATGCAATCAAACAAAGAGGCTTTTAACAAGTTCTTTCACAGCATGCTGGATAGCGGTATTTATTTAGGTCCTTCAGCGTTTGAAGCGGGTTTTGTGTCGGCCGCACATACGGATGAAGACCTTGCTTTTACTGTGGTGGCGGCGAAAAAAGCCTTTCAGCAAGTGGCTGCCAGATAAGGCGCGATGGTTGGTCTGACATTTCAGACGTTATTTGTCAAAATAATCTTTTTCTTTGGCTCTATCTTATTGAACACATAGGCATTTAACGGTAAACTTGAAGGTTCCGCTAAATGTTTTGTGATTAATAATATGGCATCAGATTTGAGTAACCCAATTGAACAACATGACTCAGCGTCAAATAATTCAAGCATTAGAAATTCAACTACTATGAATTCAAGCATCATTGATTTAAACAAACCGGCTAAACAAGGTTTATACAACCCTTCTAACGAGCGCGATGCTTGTGGTGTTGGTTTTGTGGCACATATTAAGGGTAAAAAAAGCCACGAAATCGTGCAAAAAGGTTTGGAGCTACTGACCAACCTCACGCATCGTGGTGCAACCGGCTATGACCCTAAGTTAGGGGATGGCGCAGGTTTGCTGATGCAGATGCCAGACGCATTTATGCGTAAAGAGGCGGCCAAACTTAATATTACTTTGCCGGCTGCCGGTAGTTATGCGGTTGGGAACGTGTTTTTGCCTCAAGACGCTAAAAATCGTGAAGCTTGTGTGGCGTTATTCAGTAAAATTATTGCCGAAGAAAATCAGGTGTTACTTGGTTGGCGTGATGTGCCAGTAGACAATAGTAATCTTGCGCAAGCGGCGCGTGATGTTGAGCCGACCATGCGCCAGGTGATCATTGCTAGTAGCGCAACTGATCAAAACACATTTGAACGCAAGTTATTTGTCATCCGTAAACGTATCGAACATGCTGTTTGTGCGCTTAAGTTACAAGATCATGCCACTTTTTATATACCGTCATTATCTTCCCGCACGATTGTCTATAAAGGCATGTTGCTGGCGAATGAAGTTGGTGTTTATTACCAGGATTTGAACGACGAAAGCGTAGTTTCAGCGTTAGCGCTAGTGCATCAACGCTTTTCAACCAATACCTTCCCGGCTTGGGACTTGGCGCATCCGTTCCGCATGATTGCGCATAACGGTGAAATCAATACCGTACAAGGCAATATCAATTGGATGGCGGCACGTCACGAGACCATGAAATCCAGCGTGATTGGCGATGATTTAGAGAAATTATGGCCGCTCATTGTCGATGGTCAATCTGATTCAGCCTGTTTTGATAACTGTTTAGAGCTATTAGTGGCTGGTGGTTATAGCCTGCCGCACGCCATGATGATGTTGATTCCTGAAGCCTGGGGTGCCAAGGATGGCGCGGGCAATGCGCTGATGGATGAAGAGCGTCGGGCATTTTATGAATATCACGCGGCATTGATGGAGCCATGGGATGGCCCGGCTGCGGTTGCATTTACTGATGGCCGTATGATTGGTGCTACCTTGGACCGCAATGGTTTGCGCCCAGCTCGTTATTTGGTCACTGATGACGACTTCGTGATGATGGCGTCTGAAATGGGTGTGTTGACCTTCCCGCAAGAAAAAATCGTTAAAAAATGGCGATTAGAGCCAGGCAGAATGTTGCTGATTGATATGGAGCAAGGTCGTATCATCGGTGATGCAGAAGTAAAAAATGCCCTCTCCAGCGCTAAACCTTATAAGCAGTGGATAGAAAAAACCCGTTACTTCTTGAGTGATATGCCAAAAATACACGGCGACTTAGAAATGGCCGCTAGTTTGCTGGATACACAGCAAGCCTTTGGTTATACCCAAGAAGATATCAAATTTGTAATGTCACCTATGGTCGCGAATGGCGAAGAAGGTGCGGGTTCTATGGGTAACGATGCGGCATTGCCGGTGTTATCAGCTAGACCAAAATTACTTTATAACTACTTCAAGCAGTTATTTGCACAAGTTACCAATCCGCCAATCGACCCAATCCGTGAGGAGTTGGTGATGTCCTTGGTGACGTTTATTGGCCCTAAACCAAACTTATTCGGTCTGGATGAAACCGCGCCGCCTATGCGTCTGGAAGCCAGTCAGCCAGTGTTGATGTTAGATGAGCTTGAGCAATTAAAAGCCATTGCGACATTGACGCAGAACCAATATAAATCATTGGTGCTGGATATTACTTACCCGGTCAGCCAGGGAAAATCCGGCATGGCTGCTGCTGTGGCGAGTATTGCTAGTGCTGCTGAAAAAGCCGTGCATGACGGTTTTAATATTCTGATTCTTTCAGATAGGAATATCAGTGATGCCCGATTAGCCATTCCAGCCTTATTAGCCTGCTCTGCTACGCATGAGCATTTAGTGAAAGCCGGCTTGAGAACTAGCACAGGCTTGGTGGTAGATACTGGCTCAGCACGTGAAGTGCATCATTTTGCCTTGCTGGCTGGTTATGGCGCTGAAGCGATTTGCCCGTGGTTAGCGTTTGAAACCATCAACCACATGGGCGCTAAAGACAATCATGAGGCAGCTAAAAAGTTTGTGAAAGCCATAGGCAAAGGCTTATATAAAGTCATGTCAAAAATGGGTATTTCTACCTACCAATCTTACTGTGGTGCACAAATCTTTGAAGCCATAGGCTTAAATACGGTGTTTGTCGATAAGTACTTCACTGGCACAGCAACCAATATCGAAGGTATTGGTTTAGATCAGGTCGCTGAAGAAGCGGTACGTTTACATGCCAGTGCGTTTGGTGATGACCCGGTACTGGCGAATAGCCTGGATGCCGGCGGCGAGTACGCTTTCCGCGTGCGTGGCGAAGACCATATGTGGACGCCAGACTCTATTGCCAAATTGCAGCATGCTACACGTACTAATTCGGCAACTACGTATAAAGAATACGCGGCATTAATCAACGACCAAACACGCCGTCATATGACATTGCGTGGCCTGTTTGAAATTAAATCAGCGGGCAAAGCAATTCCGCTAGATACTGTAGAGCCAGCCAAGGAAATCGTTAAGCGCTTTGCTACAGGCGCGATGTCTTTAGGCTCGATTTCTACCGAAGCACATGCAACCTTGGCGATTGCCATGAACCGTATTGGCGGTAAGTCAAATACTGGTGAAGGTGGTGAAGATGCTAGGCGTTTCATTGCTGTTGCACATGACACCAGTATGGCCAATGTGATTGGTGCGAAAAATATTGAACGTGATATTCCGCTAAAAGCCGGTGACTCTATGCGTTCACGCATTAAGCAAGTCGCATCTGGTCGCTTCGGTGTAACCGCGGAATACTTGGCTTCAGCTGACCAAATTCAAATTAAAATGGCACAGGGCGCTAAACCTGGTGAAGGTGGACAGTTACCTGGTCATAAAGTCAGTGAATATATTGCGAAATTGCGCTTTTCAGTGCCTGGCGTAGGTTTAATCTCACCGCCACCGCATCATGATATTTACTCTATTGAAGATTTGGCGCAGTTGATTCATGACCTTAAAAACGCCAATCCAAAAGCGTCTATCTCGGTAAAACTGGTTTCCGAAACCGGTATCGGTACCGTCGCTGCGGGCGTGGCTAAAGCTAAATCTGACCATATAGTTGTAGCCGGACATGATGGCGGTACGGGCGCGTCACCCATCTCATCAGTTAAACATGCCGGTACACCGTGGGAATTGGGTTTGGCTGAAACACAGCAAACTTTAGTGCTCAACCAATTGCGTGGCCGCGTGGTAGTGCAAGTTGATGGACAAATGAAAACCGGACGTGATGTGCTGATTGGTGCATTATTAGGTGCGGATGAGTTTGGCTTTGCAACCGCACCACTGGTGGTTGAAGGCTGTATCATGATGCGTAAATGCCATCTAAACACCTGCCCTGTTGGTGTGGCCACGCAAGATCCGGAGTTACGTAAACGCTTTACTGGTCAGCCTGAACACGTGGTGAATTACTTCTTCTTTGTTGCTGAAGAAGTGCGTGAGCTAATGGCTGCAATCGGCATTGCTAAATTTGATGATTTGATTGGCCGTGCTGATTTGCTGGATATGCAAGCCGGGATTGAGCACTGGAAAATCAATGGTCTAGATTTTAGCAAAGTGTTCCACCTGCCGGAAATGCCAGCCAGCGTTTCACGTAGAAATAATGATGTGCAAGATCATGGCTTAGTAAATGCACTTGATAACAAGTTGGTGGCACTGGCTAAATCTGCTTTAGAAAACGGCGAAAAAGTAGTGTTAGATATTGCAATCTCTAACACTAACCGCACGGTTGGCACCATGTTATCTAATCAGGTGGCTACGCGCTATGGCAATGCCGGTTTGCCGGATGATACGATACATGTCAATTTCACTGGTACATCAGGCCAAAGTTTTGCGGCATTCTTAGCCAAAGGCATCACCTTCGAGTTAACTGGCGAAGGTAATGATTATGTCGGTAAAGGCCTATGTGGCGGACGCATCATCATCAAACCACCTGTGGCATTCCGTGGTATTGCGCATGAGAATATTATCCTCGGCAACACGATTATGTACGGCGCGACTACTGGTGAAAGCTATTTCAGAGGCGTAGCCGGTGAACGTTTCTGTGTGCGTAACTCAGGCGCATCTGCCGTGGTTGAGGGTGTGGGTAATCACGGTTGCGAGTACATGACGGGCGGTACTGTGGTTGTGTTAGGTGTCACTGGCCAGAACTTTGCGGCAGGTATGAGCGGCGGCGTGGCCTATGTGTATGACGAAGATGGCCTGTTTGCTAAACGTTGCAATATGAACATGGTGTCACTAGAAAAAGTAGAAACTGCGGAATCTGTCACGGGTAAAGTACACCACTTAGATCAACCAGATGAAATTACGCTCAAAACGCTGATTGAAAACCATGCAAAATATACGGGCAGTGTACGTGCCAGCGCCGGAGAACTGGCTCCAGGTGATCGACGTGACGCC
>JAZJZG010000066.1:0-5470 GCA_040389995.1 Pseudomonadota bacterium
CTTTTACAATTGCTTCAACCATTTTGAGTGCGGCTTCGGCAGATCCATTTTTACACTGGTAGTTTTTGGGCGTTACTCAATCCATTCGCACTATTAAGCGGTGTAGTCAGCTTGACTATGCTGATGATGCATGGCGCAGTTTTCTTACAATTACGCACGGATGGCGCTATACAGAAACGCGCACAAAAAGCAGCGCTATTTACTGGCCTGCTTTGTGCGGTCGCCTTTGCTATTGCGGGAATCTGGATTGCCTATGGTATTGACGGTTATATGATTACGTCAACGCAAGATGTCAACACTGCGCTTAATCCCTTAGCTAAATCAGTAGCAAAATCTACTGGCGCATGGCTCAGTAACTACCATACTTATCCGTGGATGATATCTGCACCAATCGCTGGCTTTGCTGGCATAGCGTTATCTTTGCTAAGTGCTCGGTTCAAAAATGAGCGCACTGCATTTATGTGTAGCAGTATCGCCATTGCTGGCATTATCCTGACTGCAGGGTTCTCAATGTTCCCATTCATCATGCCTTCTAGCGTTGATTCTGCCAGCAGCTTAACAATATGGGATGCAGTTTCCAGCAAAAAAACGTTAGGCATTATGTTTATCGTCACCATCATATTCTTACCTGCAATTATGCTGTACACATCATGGGTATACCGCGTGCTGCGTGGAAAAGTGACTGCTCAATCAATTAAAGACAATACCCATACTGCATATTGAATACTGGTAAAGAAAATTAGGAGAATAGAGATGTGGTATTTCACATGGATACTAGGCGTTGGATTAGCGCTTGCTTTCGGTATTATCAATGTCATGTGGTTGGAAGCGACAAACCCTGATGACGATGAAGCAACTTGATGCTAGCGATACAATGCACTAGGCAAACGAGAACCGCCTTTGAGCTTAGAGATTCGTATTACAATGGGGATGGATTACAAACCCAGCATGCCCGGTAAATCTATGATTGAATTGATAATCAAATCTGGCTTAATAGTGGATGCCTCCGTATAATTCTGCCGATATTTACCAGTTTTCACCAATATCCCCTTGAGGCCGGCCTGCTGCCCTCCCCCTACATCCACATCAATGTCGTCGCCAATAATAACGGCTTCAGCAGGCTTCAGCCCCATGTCATCGAGTGCGATCTGAAAGAAATCAGTAGAAGGTTTGCCGATAATCATCGCTTTGACACCGCTGGCATACTCAAGGCTATCGATAAAACCACCAATGTCCATCTGCAAGCCATGCTCGGTTTGCCAGAACCGGTTTTTATGGATAGCGATAAGCTTGGCGCCCTGCATAAGGCAACTAAATAGCTCATTTAGCAACTGGTAAGACCAAGCATCCCCAATGTCGCCGATCACAATATAATTGGCTTGCGTGTCCGATAGCTGAAACTCTTTAAAGTCTTTTTTTACATCATTCGCTAATAGCAAACGGCAAACTGGCGCATGCTGGCGTCGTAGATAAAGTAAAGTAGCTTGCGGTGCGCTGATGATTTCATGGGCTGGAATCGAGAAACCCAAAGCGTTGATTTTTTGCTGTAACGATGCCAAAGATAGTGTGCTGGTGTTGGTGACGAAGCGGCATGCAATTCCACTCGCTCGAATCTTCTCTATCGCTTCCACCGCACCTTCAATGGCACGCGGTCCAATATACAGTACGCCATCCAGATCGAATAAAATGCCTTTGATAGAAGATAGGTTGTTCATATCTAGCTTCACCTCCGGAAAGTAAGTAAACAAATGGTACGAGCTTACTGATTACAGTATGGCATTCATAAATAGGACAAGTTATAGTAGCTAATACTGATTTTATGTAATGTCATGGATATATCTATGGATAAATTATATGCCTGAATTACATTTAAATTGATTAAAGAATTATTTGCCCTAAAAATGACAACAGGAGTAGTTTATGGAAGCGTCAATACATACTCTTAACAATCTTTTCGCCCAATTGGGCCTATCATCAGATCAGGTGGCGATAGAAAACTTCATCAAAACCCATAGTCCGTTGGCAACGAATATTTTACTAGCTGATGCCGCTTTCTGGACACCAGCTCAAGCCTCATTCTTGCGTGAAGAAATCCTTAACGATGCAGATTGGGCCGAGGTGATTGACCAGTTAAATGCAAGACTGCACGCAAAATAAAGCTTACTCAAAGACCATCGCTATGTTGCTAACTGCATCACAATCTATGGATTATCACAGCATGTATTAATTACGTAATTGCATTATCGACGAATTTAATCAAAATCATCAGAATCGAACGAGGCTGGTTTTTCTGATTTTCCTATCGCATCATATCCAGCACTCTCTAATTGTATTCTATACTCACACGATGGAAGATGCCCTTCCAACTTACCATTGATAACGGTTGTCTCCTCTTTGCAATAAGCACAGCGATATTTATGCATTTGCCCTTCTAAATGCTCCTGAGGATAATCTATGTAATATAGTTTTTTCATCAATTCTGTCCTTCAACCTAGGTAACTGCTGTTTTTACATTAAATGCGCACGCGTTTGCTCATGTAAGTGTACATATCAAGCGCACATATGTAGTCATTATATTCGGCCTTGAATGTGCATAACATTACTTAAGGCTAAATCTAACAAAATAATCTCAAAGAAAAACCTTAAGTCATCGCATAGCCTCTGGCTTAGTGCAGAACAAGACAATGTCAAGCTAGTAGCGCCTATTAACACTAAAAATATCTTTAAATATCAGCTAAATTAACTTGACTTATGCACACAAATGTAAAGTGATACATTAAGTGCTGTAATAAACCTTATCAAGCTAAGGTGTTTAGGTAACTTATTGATTTTTAAAATATTAGGCAAAAGGTCAAAGTTTAAGCTTTCTGAAAAAACCCTTATAGATTGGTAGCTTACAGTTTCAAGCCACAAGTAATCACAGAGTTATCCACAGATATTGTGGAGACTATTTTCTGGTTCAGGAGGTTTTTTAAAAGTCAATTATTGACTGATTTATTTCTTGGGTATCCGTACTCTATAAACGAAATAGACTAGACTTCCCCATTTTTAATCATTTGCAGACCAGCCTCCGCCTAAGGCACGAATTAGCTGCACACTGGCTTGCAGCCTTAGCGTATTGATGTCTAGCAGGTCACGCTGTGTCTGAAGCGCGGCAGTCTGTGCAGTCGTCACATCAAGATAGCTAGCCGCACCTTCACGATAACGACTCATAGCAAAATCTAGCGACTGCTTGGCCGCCGCCGCACCAGACTGTTGGGATTCAGCTGCGGTACGATAATGATTAAGCAGCGCCAGATTATCTTCAACTTGCGCAAAAGCACCTATCACGACTGCCCGATACTGTGCGCCATTTTCATCCAACACCGCCTGTGCTTGCGCTACTTGGGCCTTGCGCTTGCCAGCATCGAACAAATTAAGCAATACATTAGGACCTATCGCCCAAAAAGTATTGGGAAATGCGATCCAGTTGCTAGCGCTGCTGCTCTGGAAACCAAGCACACCACTCAAAGTAAGGCTAGGAAAGAACGCGGCCTTAGCCACCCCGACACTGGCGTTGGCCGCCGCTATGCGACGCTGCGCTGCAGCAATGTCAGGCCTGCGCTGTAACAGTATGGATGGCACGCCAACAGGAATTGCTGGCATGGCGATTTCATCCACAAGCGGTACGATATTGAACTCAGAGGCGGAAGCGCCTACTAATGCGGCAATCGCATGTTCCGATAATGCGCGCTTTGCTTGCGTCTGTTCTACTTGCGACTGCGCGGTATCATATTGCGTCTGGGCGCGAGCCACATCCAGGCCTGGCGCTATGCCGCCATCGTGACGTACCTTAGTCAAATCCAGGGTTTTGCCATATGCAAGCACGGTATCGCGTAACAAGCCAATTTGCTGGTCTAGGCCACGTAGCACAATATAATTTTCGGCAAGTGCTACCTGCAGACTAAGCCGTGTAGATTCAAGGTTAGCCTTTTCTGCCTGTTCTGTAGCCAATCCAGACTTCACCAGATTGCTGACGCGTCCCCATAGGTCAATCTCATAATCAGCCTGTACACCTATAGTATAAGCACCATATTCATTTGGCCCGGCGCCGTTACGTAGAGGTCGCATCTCAGACTGCCGATTGCGCTGTGCACTCGCAGTACCGTCAATACTAGGGAAAAGCCCGGAACGAAGCTGTGTGGTATAAGCTTGCGCCTGTGCATAATGCGCAACTGCCGCCGCCAAATTAGGATTGTTCGCAATCAGCTTATCTTCCAGTGCATCCAGTTGTGTATCACCATAAAGCTTCCACCACGCACCACGTGACAATGCATCCGCAGGCTGGGCCAGCATCCACGGCGGCGTTTCTTTAAAAGTTTTCGCTATATCAACCTCAGGCATCTTTAGCGGTGGTGCCAATGAGCAGCCGTTAAGGGTAAAGATCAAGCCCAGCCCTAGTGCTGCAGCAGTTTTAGCAGTTCTCATCATCCGTTACTTTATCCTGGTTGTTTTTCTGGATTATGCTTTTTGCTTATAGTGCTAGCATCCGCTTGTTTAACATCAGGCTCAATGACATGCACGATGTCTCCGTCAGTAACACCATCTGGAGGACTTTCAATGATACGGTCACTAGCCATCACACCTGAGCCAAGCTCTATGGTTTTACCAAGATCGCGAGCAATGGTCACGGCCTTCAGCAACACCTTACCATCAGCGTTGACGGTAGCAACTCTAAGCCCGGCCTTATCAAAAATCAGGGCACTGGCGGGGATACTCAATACGGAGGCATTACTTGGTAAATGCAGACTAACGTTAGCAAATCCGCCCGCTAGTAATTCAGCCGCAGCATTATCTACAACCAGCTGCACCAGAACCGTGCCTGAAGCCACATCGATAGCGCGCGATGTAGACGCCACTACTGCGGTATAGGTTTTGGCTGCACGTTCAGGCACCGTGATATCGGCTTTAGTGCCCGGTTTAACGCTATCCACATAATTTTGCGGCACATTCACGTAAAGACGTAACTTGCGCATATCAGAAATCTCAAACAATGCGGTGCCACTGCCACTACCGGCATTGATGAGTGCCCCGGTATCGGTTTCACGTGCAGTCACGACCCCATCAAACGGCGCAACGATACGTGCAAAACTCTTGGTAGCAAGCAATTGATCTACATTAGCTTTAGCCGCTTTAACCGCTGACTCCTTAGCCGATAGATCACTGGTTCTGTCATCGACTTCCTGCTTAGAAACAGCGTCGGTTTTAAGCATAGCCTGCCAGCGCTTAGCTGTAGTTGCAGCTAGTTCAACATTGGCCTGCGCACTATCTAAATTAGCACGTGCCTGTAATAGTTGCTGGTCAAGATCGGGCGTTTCAATCTCACCCAATAACTGCCCTGCCTTCACTTGAGCACCAATGTCGACTTTCCAGTTTTTGAGATAGCCGTTAACACGCGCATAGATAGGCGCATGTGAAAACGCCTCAAAAC
>JAZJZG010000067.1:0-16836 GCA_040389995.1 Pseudomonadota bacterium
GGTGTTTCGTTCTGGCATGGCCGGCGCATCAAACAAACCTCGAGTTTCACCGTTAGCGAGTTCAGGAGTTGGGGCTTGATGTTCAATTTTTGGCTCTGCATCCAGCTCGCGTCGCCAAGTTCTAAAATTAAAGCGCTCATATAACTCTTTAAGCTTGGCTTTGTCTTGTGTCTGTGGCAATAAGCTTTCGAAGCTCTTAGGCATATCGGCATAAGCGTCTAGTTCACATTTGATGGTAATCAGCTCACGACCCGTTGGTAGCCAAGGTAGTGCTTTGCGTAGATTTTCACCTACTACGCCACTAATCTTATCGGCGTTGGCGATGATGTTATCCAGTGAGCCGTACTCGTTAAGCCATTTAACTGCGGTTTTTGGGCCTACCTTTTCGACCCCTGGTACGTTATCTACCGTGTCACCAATCAAGGTCAAGTAATCAATAATGAGCGTGGGTTTTAAGCCGAATTTAGCTTCAACACCGGCAATATCGAGTATTTCATCGCCTTTTCTGAAGGCATTTGGCATGGTGTTTATCACCATTACATGCTCATTCACCAGTTGTGCGATATCTTTATCGCCAGTAGAAATAATCACACGCATGCCTTGCGCTTCCGCTTGCTTTGCCAGTGCGCCAATCACGTCATCCGCCTCTACACCATCCACCATCAACAGTGGCCAGCCCATTGCCTGAATGGCAGTGTGCAATGGCTCTACCTGACTGCGTAAATCATCCGGCATGCTTGGGCGATTGGCTTTATATTCAGGATAAATGTCATCCCTGAAGGTTTTGCCTTTGGCATCAAAGATACACGCGCTATAATCAGAGTCATAATCTTTGTGCAATTTGCGTAGCATGCTAAGCACACCGTAAATTGCGCCTGTAGGTTCGTTTTCCTTATTGCGTAAATCAGGCAGGGCGTGGAAGGCACGGTAAAGATAAGAGGAACCATCTACGAGTAGAAGTGTTTTCATAGTATTGACAATAATGACAGTAAAGTTTTCATATAGATTTGGGATGCTGTAAATGACAACAAAAAAATTACCTTCAATGACAGAGCCGGCATTGCTTAATGGTAACTCGGCAAGTCATGAATCATGGCACGCTTTTGAGATTATCGCAGAATTTGTAGGTGCGACCGAACGCTTAAAAAAAATTACGCCTGCGGTATCTATTTTTGGTAGCGCACGTACGCCTGTGGACCATCCTTATTACCAGCTTACAGAACAAGTTGCGCGTTTATTAAGTGATGCCGGTTTTAGTGTGATTTCTGGCGGTGGCCCGGGGATTATGGAAGCGGCGAATAAGGGTGCGTTCTCGGGAAAAGCGCCCAGTGTAGGCCTGAATATTGAGCTGCCTTTTGAACAGGTTAACAATGATTATCAGGATATTAGTATCAATTTCCAGCACTTTTTCATGCGCAAGGTGATGTTTGTTAAGTATGCTAGTGCTTATGTGGTAATGCCAGGCGGTTTTGGCACGCTAGATGAGTTGATGGAAGCGATTACATTGGTGCAAACGGGAAAATCGCGCAATATCCCCATTATTCTGGTGTGTGAGTCTTTTTGGAAAGGCTTGGTTGATTGGGTCAAAACAACTTTAGTGAATGAGAAAATGATTTCAGTGAGTGACCTGGATTTAATCCAGATAATCGATAATCCTGCTGACATTGTAGAGGCGATATTCAAGCATTATGAAACACGTGGATTCAAGCTTTCTACGGCTGAAGAGCGGATTCAGCTTTATTTATAGTGAATCACGTTATCAAGCGTGTAATTTGATAAAATCAACAGGTAGTTATATTGGTGCTTTAATAAATCTGCACTTTAAATATATTAAGATAAATATATTAAGATGTTCATCGACTAGGCTGAGGCATATGCATAAAAACTTTAAAAATAGAAACTATAAGCATCTAGGTTTGTTGTTGCTAGCATTGGCTGTTGTGCAGTCGCCACTAGTCGCATTGGCTAAAGATAACGTGCCACCAGCAAATCTACAGCCGCTAGAAGACATTCCGCCGCCGGCTATTGCAGATGATGGTAGTTTAACGGATGAGCCGCAAGTGACCATTGTGAAGAAAAAAAATGGCGATACCGTTGAAGAATACCGTATCAATGGCCAACTCTATATGTTGAAGGTGACGCCAGCGCACGGTGTGCCGTATTACATGCACAAAGAAGACCAGAATGGCGGCTGGTTAAATGATGGGCCGAATCAACCACTCAGTATCCCAAAATGGACTTTATTTAGATTCTAGTCGCCTCCATTTTGGCACAACTGCGGCCAGAGTTCATTTAATTTTTATTCAGAATTTATCACTTTACTTATGTCGGTATTTACCTCTGTCAGTGTCCAGCAATTGCAAGTGTGGCTACAAGATTACGCGATAGGCACACTTGTTGAATTAAAAGGTATTTCTGCTGGCATCACCAACACCAACTACTTCGTTACAACAGATCAGAACAGATATGTGCTGACGCTGTTTGAACAAAACTCTATTGCAGAGCTGCCTTATTTCATTGATTTAATGAGTCACTTGGCAACACAAGGCGTGCCATGTCCACATCCGGTTGCGGATAAAGCCGGTAATAGCCTGCACATGTTGAACGGTAAACCCGCGGCCTTAGTCAGTTGTTTGAGCGGTCAGGATATTGAAGCGCCTAGTGCTGCTCAATGCGGCGAAGTCGGGCGCGTATTAGCGCAAATGCATATTGCGGGGCTGACGTTCGAGCAGCAATTTCCACATCACCAGAGTAATAATCAGCGCGGTGCCGATTGGCGCAGCAAAACGGCAGCCTTAGTCATGCCGCATTTAACTGCGGATGACCAAGCGTTATTACAAGAGACACTGGCGTTTCAGGCGGCGCTGGATATTACGCAGTTGCCAATGGGTGTTACCCATGCAGATCTATTTCGCGACAATGTGTTATTCGATGGCGATAAGATAGGTGGCTTGATTGATTTTTATTACGCTTGCCACGATGTGCTTGCCTATGATCTAGCCATAGCAGTGAACGATTGGTGTATACACGCAGATGGCAGTTTAGATGCGTCAAAATTAAATGCCATGCTGCAAGCCTACGAGGCCGTTAGGCCGTTAAGTGCAGCGGAGCGTGGCGCTTGGGTTAGCCTGCTGCGTATTGCGGCGCTGCGTTTCTGGCTATCACGTTTGTATGACCAGATTTTTCCACATGCGGGAGAATTAACCCATGCAAAAGATCCTGATCATTTTAAAAAAATACTTAAATTGCGGGCAAATGGGCTATAACGCCTAAGTGTCATTATTTAATCGAAATCGTGTTCTAATTATTGCATTACCCGGAGAGCATCATGGCAGAAGGTTTACAGACTGAGACATTACAAATCAAGCAAGTGCCCGCCACTAACGCTTGGGCTTGGATAGTCAGTGGTTTTGATTTATTTAAAGCGAACCCGGCTATGTGGATTATCCTATTTTTGATTTACTTAGCCATTATCGTTCCTATCTCGCTTGTTCCTGTGATTGGCTCTGTGCTGAGCACCTTGCTGGCACCGGTGTTTGCTGCTGGTTTAATGTGGGGTTGCAAAGCGCTGCGGCAACATCAAGACCTTGAAATCAATCATTTATTTGCTGGCTTTAAGCAAAATACGGCACAGCTTATTGCGGTAGGCGGTATTTATATGGCGAGTTTGTTGATTGTTTCAGTGATGGTCGTGTTAACGCTAGATAGAGATACCATGAATATCCTGATGAAAGGCGGCACCGTTAGCCCAGAGCAGGCAAACGCCATGATGCTGCCTATTTTAGTTGCCATGCTTTTTTTGCTACCGGTACTCATGGCCTATTGGTTTGCGCCAGTATTGGTCGGTTTAAATAACCTGACTGCCATTGCAGCCATGAAGCTAAGTTTTAAGGCCTGTTTGAAAAATATGTTGCCGTTTTTCTTGTATGGCTTGATTTTTATGGGCTTGTTAATTGTGGCGTTAATTCCGTTCGGATTGGGATTGCTGGTTGTGATTCCTGTCATGATGACGAGTTTGTATACCAGTTATGCCGACGTTTTTAGTATCACGGACTAGGCAAATTAAAGTCATTGCGACATACTCGCAATGACTTTAATTTAGCTGAATTTTAATGAGCTAAACAGGATTAAGTTTAGCTAATCCTAACAGCAGCCACTTCAAGCCTTCGCGGCCAAAGTTGACTTGCACGCGCATATCGTCTGCGTTGCCTTCGTAGCTCACTATTACCCCATTACCAAACTTTGCATGCGCTACTTGCTGGCCAATCTTCCACGGCATCGCATTTTTTTGTGTATTGCTTTGTTGCTTGCTCATCATGGCTGGTAATTCGTTGTAGTCGCGCCCACTGCCAGACTTGGTGACAGCTTTGCTGTTTAAGCGTTTGAGTAAGCCATCCGGGATTTCATCTAAAAAGCGTGATGGTATACCGTAGCGCACTTGCCCATGTAACATGCGGCTTTGTGCGTGGCTCAAATACAAACGTTGTCTGGCGCGCGTTACCGCGACATACATGAGTCTACGCTCTTCTTCCAGACCACTGTTTTCATACAGGCTTTGCTCGTGCGGACATAATCCTTCTTCCAGGCCGCTGATAAATACTGCTTTAAATTCTAGGCCTTTAGCTGCGTGTACCGTCATCAGTTGTAGCGCTTCACGGCCTACATCCGCTTGGTGTTCCCCTGCTTCAAGGCTGGCGTGGCTTAAAAATTGCGTGAGTAAATCCTGTTCGGTATCGCCGTCTACATTGTTGTGATTACCAAAATCTTGGTTGGTGAATGATACGGCTGCCGTCACTAACTCTTTCAAGTTTTCAATGCGGTCTTCGCCTTCTTTATCATTTTGGTAGTGTGCGACCAAGCCAGATAGCGTAGTTGCCAGTTCCGCTAATTCGGCTAGGCTAATGCCATAGGCTTCGTCTATCATTTGTCTGATTAACGCGACAAAGCCTTCTATGCCTTTGCCGCCAAGCTTGCCATTACCAACTTTGTTGATAGCTGCCTGCCACAAACTGCAATTATCAGCACGGGCGGATTCTTGTAATTGCTCCAGACTGCGCGCGCCTATGCCGCGGGTGGGGAAGTTAATCACCCGCAATAAAGCCGTATCATCGTTGGCATTGGCGATTAAGCGCATATAAGCCAGCGCATGCTTGATTTCTGCGCGTTCAAAAAAACGTAAACCGCCATACACACGATAAGGTAGGTTCGCTGAAAATAATGCGTGCTCCAAGATGCGCGATTGTGCGTTAGAGCGGTAAAGCAGGGCGATCTCGCCTAACTCAGTGCCCTCGGCATGCAGCATCTTGATTTCATCGACGATAAAACTCGCCTCATCATTATCGTTATAAGCTTCATACAGGCGTACTGGCTCGCCTGCCCCTGCTGAGGTCCACAGGTTTTTGCCTAGCCGATTTTTATTGTGGGAAATAATCGCGTTGGCGGCATCTAGAATATTGCTATGTGAACGGTAGTTTTCTTCAAGTTTGACGATATGTTCAATTTTAAAATCGGTTTCAAAGTCGCGCATATTACCTACGCGCGCGCCTCTAAAGCCATAAATCGACTGGTCATCATCACCCACGGCAAACATGCAATTTTGCTGCTGACTATTCTTTTGTCCTGCTAATAATTTCAGCCACAGATACTGCAAGCGGTTGGTATCTTGAAACTCATCGACCAAAATATACTTAAAGCGGCTTTGGTAATGCTGACGAATGTGCACATCGCGCTCGAGCAATTCGTAACAACGTAACAAAAGCTCGGCAAAGTCTGCCACGCCATCGCGCTGGCATTGTTTGTCGTAAGCATCAAAGATCTCACGCAGTTTTTCCGAGTGCGGGTCAAAAGCGTCTACCGCATGCGCCCGCAAACCTTCATCCTTGCAGCTATTGATATAGCCCTGCACCTGTTTAGGAGGGAATTTCTCGTCATCTACATTCATCAGCTTCATCAAACGTTTGATGGCAGATAACTGGTCGGCGGTATCTAAGATTTGAAAGCTGGCGGGTAGGCCAGCCTCGCGATGATGCGCACGCAGCAAACGATTACACAGTCCATGAAAGGTACCTATCCACATGCCGCGCGTATTGATCGGCAACATGCTAGTCAACCGCGTGAGCATCTCTTTTGCGGCTTTATTGGTAAAGGTAACGGCGAGTAAACCTGTTGGTGACACTTGTCCGGTTTGAATCAGCCAGGCGATACGCGTCGTGAGTACACGCGTTTTACCGCTACCTGCACCGGCTAATATCAGCGCAGATTGATGCGGTAGGGTGACGGCTTCGAGTTGTTTATTATTGAGGCCGGTAAGCAATGCGTTTTGAATGTCCATAGCGACATTATCGCATGGCTTATGATGAATTTTATGTGCAAAGTGAAGGTGTAGGCCATGCAGTTTCCATCATGGAAAATAGCTTAGAGATTGTTATTGGGTAGTTTAGACATAAAGTTGTGAAATATCTGGAACTAAATCTTGATTGATTTAGTCAGACTTTACAGATGACGTAAGTTGTCATTCCGCTTTCCCTCCCTGAGCGGAAGCCTTAGACTATGAGGCACTTTTACCCCGATTTCTTCCCCTTGAATCGGGTTTTTTTTGGCTAGCGCTAGTTTGTAACTAATTTTTACAAAATGCAAGCGAATTGTAACTAGGTGCTGCGGTTTATTGAATGATTTTTAGCGTTAAATTTTGAATCATTAAAAAAGTTAGTGTAAAAAACTTAAGCAGAAACGGTTAAAGTTGCCAATCAATCGGCGTTTGACCTTGCTGAATGAGATATTGATTGATTTGAGAAAACTGATGGTTGCCAAAAAAGCCGCGATGCGCTGACAGTGGGGATGGATGTACCGACTTAAGCACTAAGTGCTTACTCTCATCTATAAATGCGCCTTTTTTCTGCGCGTAACTGCCCCATAACACAAACACTAAACCTTCGCGCTGCGCGTTCAATGCTGTGATGGCAGCATCAGTAAACGCTTCCCAGCCTTTGCCCTGATGCGCGCCAGCTTTAGCCTGTTCTACAGTTAACGTGGCATTCAACAGCAACACACCTTGGTCTGCCCACGGTGTTAAGTCGCCGCTTTGGCTATTTTTAGGACTCATTTTAATATTTAAATCAGACGCAATTTCTTTGAAAATATTCACTAGAGAGGGCGGTGGGGCAATGCCATGTGGAACAGAAAAGCTCAAGCCATGCGCCTGTGGCTGCCCTTTATCATTTTGCCCGTGATAAGGGTCTTGTCCGATAATGACCACCCTGACTTTATCAAAAGGCGTGTGATTAAATGCATTAAAAATTAACGGGCTAGGCGGAAAAATAACTTTTCCAGCAGATTTTTCTTCTTTGAGAAAATGCCGCAATGCCTGCATATAAGGTTTTTCAAGCTCGTCACCAATTACTGCCAGCCATGATGAGTGAAGTTGACCAAGTTTTTGTTCTGTCATAAAGCGGATTCCATTTCATTTCATCGAGGCTACGCTGGCTTTAGCGATAACTTAATCTAAAGTTTCCACTCGCAAAATGCTGGGAATTCCTCAAGTTTACGCATTGCATCTTCGTCACCATTAAGCGCATTTTTCACCAGATTCCCACATTCGGAATTTGGTTTTATAACGCCATACATTGCGGCATTTCCCGCACAGGCCTGACAAATACCAAGGCTTGTTAGTTCTTGCCTTATGCTCTCAATTTGCTTTGATTGCGCAGATGGCTCCTCAAATTCAACTTTAATCTCAAAATACTGAGCAATAAATTGAGCAGATTTAATTGGTATTTGTGCATTACTAACGTATTGCTTTGCATCGTCTAATATACCTACGCATAGATCGCTGACAAAGGCTGAGAAATATCTATCTGCTCCATTCTCGTAGCTTGAATCAGCAGCAAGTTTTTCCATGAATTCCTCATGCATATCACTATTGGAGGCGTATTTTTTTCCACACCTATTGCTTGGGTCTTGCATAGCAGTGTCAACTTGCTTTATTGCTTGCTCAATATTTGATTGGGTTTCTTTTATTGGGGAAGCATTCGCACTCACAATACTTGCATTGTCACCAGAGAAGGGAAGAAAGCAACCGCCAGCATTCTTCATTAAGAATTTAACTGTAATGACATTGCCTTTTGTGAGATTGTAACCAGCTTGTTTGTCCGCAAAATCAACATGCAAATCTTGGGTGCCTTTCCCATCAATGTTTAGTGATACGTTATCAGCTTCAGCTAGCACTAACTCACCGCTCCAAGTCATCCAGTGGCTTTTAAATTTAGAGTTGAAAATGTCGTCTTTCTTGTCATCGCTGTATTTGCTATCGCAACCGACCTCGGAGTTTAGTTTGTCATAGGAGGCATCGCTGTTAGGAAAAGCAGAGGGATCTTCTGATGAACAGCCGACTACAGCAACACAGAATATAACTAAAGCGTACTGAAACAATTTTGAAGGCATGAATTTTTCCTTGTTGATTCCTAAAGAAAAATAATCATCGTAGTTGACGTATTGTTTTGCGTCAATTAGCAAGACAATAAAAAACCTCGCCGAAGCGAGGTTTTGTTTTTGAATGCTAGTTACGGCATTCCAGCTTCAATTCGATGGTGAGGCTAGGCGGTGAAATCATTTTTGACGCAGACAGTACGTTAAGTACGGCAAGGAGAAAATGATGAAACCAACGACGCATCACCGAAGAAGTGAAGGTTGGAATTACATCATGCCGCCCATGCCACCCATACCGCCCATATCACCACCACCCATAGAAGGACCGTCGTCTTTAGGCATTTCAGCTACCATACAGTCAGTCGTTAGCATTAAGCCAGCTACTGATGCAGCATTTTGCAATGCTGAACGGGTTACTTTAGTTGGATCTAATACGCCCATTTCTACCATGTCGCCGTAAGTTTCATTAGCAGCGTTGTAACCATAGTTGCCTTTACCCGCAGCTACATTGTTAACTACTACTGAAGGCTCTACGCCAGCGTTTTGTACGATTTGGCGTAATGGCTCTTCAACAGCGCGAAGTACGATTTTGATACCAGCTTCTTGGTCAAGGTTATCGCCTTTAACTTTAGCGATAGCTTCACGTGCACGAATCAATGCAACGCCGCCGCCAGCAACGATACCTTCTTCAACCGCTGCACGCGTTGCGTGTAATGCATCTTCCACGCGGGCTTTTTTCTCTTTCATTTCGATTTCAGTCGTTGCGCCAACTTTAATCACTGCAACACCGCCAGCTAATTTAGCTACGCGTTCTTGTAGTTTTTCACGGTCGTAGTCGCTAGACGCTTCATCGATTTGTGTTTTGATTTGTCCAATGCGTGATTTGATGTTTGCTTCAACACCGTGACCATCAATAATGATGGTGTTTTCTTTACCTACTTCGATACGTTTTGCTTGACCTAAGTTTTCAAGGGTTACGTTTTCAAGTTTCAAGCCGACTTCTTCAGCAATCACTGTACCGCCAGTAAGAATCGCGATATCTTCTAACATTGCTTTGCGACGGTCACCGAAACCAGGCGCTTTAACAGCAGTCGTTTTTAGAATGCCGCGGATGTTGTTCACTACTAGTGTTGCCAATGCTTCACCGTCGATATCTTCAGCGATGATTAGCAATGGACGGCCAGCTTTAGCCACTTGCTCTAATGCAGGTAATAAATCACGGATGTTTGAGATTTTTTTGTCGTGCAATAACACGAATGGATTATCTAACAATGCAATTTGACGCTCTTGATTGTTGATGAAATATGGTGATAAGTAGCCACGGTCAAATTGCATACCTTCAACTACGTCTAATTCGCTCTCTAAACCAGAACCGTCTTCAACAGTAATCACACCTTCTTTACCTACTTTATCCATTGCATCTGCAATAAGTTGGCCGATTGAGTTATCAGAGTTTGCTGAGATAGAACCAACTTGTGCGATTTCTTTACTGGTTGTACATGGTTTTGATTGTTCTTTTAAGTTGGCAATCGCTGCAGCAACGGCTTTATCGATACCGCGTTTTAAATCCATTGGATTCATGCCGGCAGCTACAGATTTCATGCCTTCGCGAATAATCGCTTGCGCTAACACGGTAGCAGTCGTTGTACCGTCACCAGCGATGTCAGAAGTTTTTGAAGCAACTTCTTTCACCATTTGTGCGCCCATGTTTTCGAATTTATCTTTTAATTCGATTTCTTTAGCCACTGAAACACCATCTTTAGTGATGGTTGGTGCGCCGAAAGAGCGCTCTAACACTACGTTGCGGCCTTTAGGGCCTAAAGTTACTTTAACTGCGTTGGCGAGAATGTTCACGCCATTAGTCATTTTTTGGCGGACTTCGTCGCCGAATCTTACGTCTTTTGCTGCCATGTTAAATTCTCCTGATATTCTTTAAGTATTCTTAAGATTGGGTTGAAATTGCTCAACTATATATCCTGTTGAGATTACTCAACCTTTAGCTGTTGTTGAGATTACTCAACAATCGCCATGATGTCTTCTTCACGCATCACCAATAGCTCTTCGCCATCAACTTTAACGGTTTGGCCTGCGTATTTACCGAATAACACTTTGTCACCGACTTTAACGTCTAGTGCAATCGCTTTACCACTGTCATCTTTTTTACCATTGCCAACAGCTTGAACAACACCTTGATCAGGTTTTTCAGTCGCGCTATCTGGAATAACAATGCCTGACGCGGTAGTACGTTCTTCTTCTGAGCGTTTTACAATCACGCGGTCGTGTAAAGGACGAATTTTCATACGGTTTCTCCAAAAATTAAATAACGATAATGCAACAATTAAATACCCTGAAATTCAAATTTAGGGTTTCATAAAACTAAAATTAGATAAAACTTTTTAAGTAATACGCATGGCAATTTAATATCACTAAATTTTCACCATGCAGAGCGTGTGCGATTTTAGCACTCAAAGCCCTAGAGTGCTAGTAATTGGGCTGGTTTGCTAAATTTCAAGAGCCAGGCAATTGTCGCTTGGCAAATAAATGATATTTAACTGATTTTAGGCATTCTTATTTTGATGCGATGCTAGAAAAAATAATATAAAAACCTTATGCTGTACGCAGCACTTACTTTATAAAGCATGGCAATGACACAAAGCGAATCCGCAATTGAGCAAATTAATCTTGGTTTTAATGACCAGGAGGATAGGCTATTGCTAAAGTTAGGCCTTGTTGACAAATCTGAGGTGGCGGTATGGATTACGCGGCGTATTTGCAAGACCATGTGGAGCTTGCTACAAAATATCAGCAGTAGTTTGTTACCGTTAGCTAGCGCCACAATTGCTACGCCAGTTTGCAAGCATCAGGCGATCCAAAGCTTCGCGCTGGAAGTAGCCGAGCAGGAAAAAATAGACAAAATGGATTTCCAGTCGGAATATATAGCAGACCGTCATACGCGCACCGATGCACCCATGCTGGCTGTGCAATGTGTGATTATTAGCAGTGAGAATTTGCCGCCGCATCTGGAGTTCCAGTGTACGAATGGGCAGATTGTTAAAATGGCACTCAGCAACGAGCTGGTCTACGCGGTGACTAATATGATGCAGCTTGCTACGCGCGAAACTGGCTGGGATCTGTTGATGACGCAGAATCGTCTGCAGTTTAACCTTAACCCTTCACAACAAGTACTGCATTAACATTATGGAATATCGTCAATTAGGTAACTCCGACTTACGCGTTTCTGCCGTCTGTTTAGGCACTATGACTTATGGCGACCAAAATACACAGCCTGAAGCGCATGAACAGCTAGATTATGCCTTGTCGCAAGGCATTAATTTTATTGATACCGCAGAGATGTATCCCGTACCACCCAAAGCTGAAACCTGTACCCGCACCGAAACCATGTTGGGTAATTGGCTTAAACATCAGGCTAGGGATAAGATTATTCTCGGCACTAAAGCCGCAGGGCCACGTCGAGGCGTGAGTTGGATACGTAATGGGCCTGCATCTTTAGATAAACATAATATCCGCGCGGCGATCGAAGGTTCGTTACAGCGCCTGCAAACGGATTATATCGATATCTATCAATTACATTGGCCGGAGCGCAATGTGCCGATGTTCGGGCAATACCAGTTTGACCCCGCTGCTGAGTTTGAGTCAGGCGTTTATCATGCCGGTGCCGAGAAAGCCTGGGTATCCATTCAAAATCAGTTAGAAACGCTGGCAGAACTTATAGCAGAAGGAAAGGTACGTTACATCGGTCTGTCCAACGAGCAGCCATGGGGGGTCATGGAGTTTTTACGCGTGGCTAAAGAATACAATCTACCGCGTATCGTTAGCCTGCAGAACGGCTACAATTTGATGAATCGAACGATGGAATTCGGCATGTCTGAAATACTCTATCGTGAGAAGGTTGGCTTGTTGGCTTATTCTCCGTTGGCTTTTGGCCACTTAACCGCAAAATATACTGACAATCCATCTGCCAAAGGCCGTGCGACGATGTTTACCGGTTACGCCCAGCGTTACACCAAAGCTAACGTCACGCCTGCTACTATTGCTTATGCGCAACTTGCTCGTCAACATCACATGACACCGACACAGATGGCGCTCTCATTTGTTTATCACCGTTGGTTTGTGACCAGCACTATCATTGGCGCAACCAGCATGGCGCAATTGCAAGAGAATATAGCCGCTTGGCATGTCAAGCTATCGCCTGAAGTCATGCAGGAAATTGAGCTTCTACATTTAAAGATGACGAATCCAGCGCCTTAAATACGTAAAATTCACAGTTATTAAATTTATAGCTATTAAATTTACAGTCATTTCACAAACTACACTGGCCCTAGGAATATCTCTGCGAGTAGTTGTTTTAAGTATTTTAAAAGAGTTTGCATATGTCAAATCAATCCCTGCTTAACCGTAGTTTGCAATCTGTGTGGCATCCATGCACGCAGATGAAGCAGCACGAGTCATATCCGTTAGTGCCGATTCAAAAAGGTGAGGGTGTTTGGTTGTACGATACGGACGGGAAGCGCTATTTAGATGCCGTGAGTTCGTGGTGGGTAAATCTGTTTGGCCACAATAACCCGCGGATTAAAGATGCGATTAAGTTACAACTGGATATGCTTGAGCACGTGATGCTAGCTGGTTTTACGCATGAGCCTGTAGTCACGTTATCTGAAAAACTAGCTAAATTAACGGGTTTAGGTCATGCGTTTTATGCCAGTGATGGCGCGAGTGCGACGGAAATTGCACTCAAGATGAGCTTTCATTACTGGCGTAACACTGGCCGGCCTGATAAAACAAAATTTATCAGCTTGCAAAATAGCTATCACGGTGAGACTTTAGGGGCGCTGAGTGTCACTGATGTTGCGATTTTTAAAGATACTTATGCACCACTTTTGCTGCAATCTGCGCAGATGCCCAGCCCAGACTTTAGGTTGGCTGAAGCTGGTGAAACAGCGGAAGCTTTTGCATTACGCTGTACCGTGCAATTAGAACAATATATTAGCCGACACCATGAAGAGTTAGCGGCTTTTATTATCGAGCCTTTGATTCAGTGTGCGGCAGGCATGGCGATGTATCATCCAGCTTATATACGCAAGGCGCGTGAAATTTGCAGCCAGTATGATGTGCATTTAATTGTGGATGAGATTGCCGTCGGTTTTGGGCGTACCGGCACTATGTTTGCCAGTGAGCAGGCGTTTGAAGCTGCTAATTTTGAAGCTACTAGTGAAGTGACACAACAGCAAAAAATCACGGCAGATTTCATCTGCTTATCCAAAGGCATTACCGGCGGTTATTTGCCCTTATCCGCTGTGTTGACTACCGATAAAGTTTACCAAGCGTTTTATAATGACAGTACGATAAAGGGCTTTCTGCACAGCCATAGCTACACAGGCAATCCGCTGGCGTGTAGCGCCGCATTGGCTACGCTGGCGATTTTTGAAACTGATGGCGTTATCGAAAAAAATAAAGAAAAAGCCGCTTATTTAAACCACAATATACACACGCTCACTGACTTGCCAGTTGAACATCTACGTCATCAAGGCATGGTCTGGGCGTTTGACGTCAAAACCGCTAACACCAAGTTCTCAAGAGATTGTTATGTTGCGGCATTAAAACAGGATCTGTTATTACGCCCTATAGGCAACACGGTATATTTTATGCCGCCTTATACGATTACCGAGACTGAAATGGACTTTATGTTGCAAGCCACTATCAACGCTGTAAAAGCGAGTATTTAGAGTAAATGACTGAATCATGAAAAAGCTATTACTTGTGTTTTGTTTATGTGTACACCAATTGACGCACGCTGCGTCGACAGATGTGGAATTAACCGGTATTGAATCTAAGGTCAATCAGCAACCAAGTACAGAGCTACCTGTAGCCGTCAGTAACGTTTTACGTAAAATCGGCATACCGGCAAATAATGTGTCCATCTACGTGCAAGCCTTGGCGCAACAGCCTGCATTATTAAATACACCGATACTCTCGCATCAAGCAAGCGCGGCACTTAACCCTGCAAGCACTATGAAGTTACTGACCAGTTACGCTAGTTTAAGCTTGCTTGGGCCAGCTTATCGATGGAAGACTGAGGTGTACACGGATGGCAGCCTGCAAAACGGTGTGTTAAATGACAATGTCTACTTGAAGGCTTATGGCGATCCTGATTTTCTGACGGCAGATTTTTGGCGATTGCTGAATAGCCTGCGTCAGCTTGGCGTCAAAGAAATCAAAGGCGACCTAATCATTGATAACAGCTACTTTGCCAGCGAATCCCAAGCGGCCGGCAATTTTGATGGAGATGAGGCGCGTGCTTATAATGCTACGCCTAGCGCTTTGGCGATTAACCTCAAGGCCAGCAGCTTTCGCTTCGATTCAGATGCCAGTCATGTCAGTGTGACGCAAGAACCAAACTTAGCTGAAATTAAAATCAAGAATATGCTTAAAGTTGGCCAGGCCGATTGCGGCAATTGGCGCAATACACTGAGCTACGATGTTAAGAGCGTAAACGGTACGGCGACAGCCACTTTTGCCGGCACTTATGCACCCAACTGTGCTGAAAAATATTTAGAGCTAGTGGCTATAGATGAAAATAATTACACATTGGCTTTATTCCGTAAATTATGGCTGGAATTAGGTGGTAGTTTTAACGGCAAGCTTCGTACAGGCAGTGTGCCAGAAGATGCAACTAAGCTGTTACAGCAGGACTCGAAGACACTAGCGCAAATATTGCCTGATATGAATAAATGGAGCAACAACCTGATGGCGCGGCAGATGCTGCTGACGATTGCGGCTGAAAAAATGGCTGTACCGGCCAAAGAAAGTGATGGTGCATTGGCTGTGAAGCAATGGCTTACTTCGTTAGGGCTGAATTTTGATGAGTTAATGATTGAGAATGGCTCAGGACTTTCCCGTGTAGAGCGAATTAGCGCTGAACATATGGGGCAGATGTTAGTCAATGCTTACTATAGCCCTGTGATGCCTGAGCTGATGGGTTCGTTGCCGATAGTTGCGGTAGATGGCACGATGTTAAAGCGCATGAAAGATAGTGAAATAAAGGGCAGGGCGCATTTAAAAACCGGTACTATCAATGGCGTGTTTACCTTGGCGGGTTATGTATTAGGGCAAAAGGGTAAACGCTATGTGGTGGTCTTTATGGCAAACCACGCCAAGGCGACGTTAACTAAACCCGCACAGGATGCACTGTTAGAATGGGTGTACGCACAATAAGCACTAATTATAATTACTGCGTGCACTATTTAGTATGCGTGTACTACAACGCATTTCCAGTATCAGCATCATGCGTTTATAATTAAGCTTAAGTTTTTATCAAAGACACGGACAGGTTATGAAATCCAACAATACTTTAAGCATTACTTTATTACTCGCTTGTTTCGCCGCAGCCGGGTGTAATGCAAAATCTACAACATCAGCAACGACAGAGGAAAAACCAGCAATGACACAAAGCAGCAAAGCGACAGGCATCACGGAATTAAAGAAAATTGACACGCAAGTGGGTACGGGCCGGGAAGCTGAGGCTGGCTTTAACGTGACTGTACATTACACCGGCTGGTTGTTTGATGCTGCGGCAGAAGGCCAAAAAGGCAAAAAATTTGATAGTAGCCTGGATCGCAAACAGCCATTTAATTTCTTTTTAGGTGGCGGTCAAGTGATTCAAGGTTGGGATGAAGGTGTACAAGGCATGAAAGTTGGCGGCAAGCGCACACTGATTATTCCTTCAGAAATGGGCTATGGCGCACGTGGTGCCGGCGGTGTGATTCCACCAAATGCAGACTTGATTTTTGATGTTGAATTACTGGATGTTAAATAAATTACGTTAAGTAGATAGCACGCATCTGGAAGCGCTTAGTGCCGCTTCCAGAAAAATAAATATTAAGTCGAGAGATAGAATATGAAAGTAAGTGTTAAATGGATAGATGGCGTTAGTTTCGTCGGCGAGTCAGAAA
This sequence comes from Pseudomonadota bacterium, assembly GCA_040389995.1. Taxonomy (GTDB): domain Bacteria; phylum Pseudomonadota; class Gammaproteobacteria; order Burkholderiales; family Methylophilaceae; genus Methylotenera. The sequence continues at coordinate 16,395 of JAZJZG010000067.1, forward strand.
CTGGTCATGCGGTTGTTCTAGATGGACCACCTGAAAGTGGCGGACGTAACATCGGTATGCGCCCCATGGAAATGCTGCTTGTTGGCATGGGTGCTTGTACTTCGTTCGATGTCGTTACCATATTGAAAAAAGCACGGCAACCGATTGTCAATTGTGTGGCGGAAATTGATGCAGAGCGTGCGAATGAAATCCCTAAAGTATTTACTAAAATCCATGTGCATTTCGTGGTCACTGGTAGCGGTTTGAATGCCGTGCAAGTGGAACGTGCCGTGAAATTATCTGCAGAAAAATATTGTTCAGCTTCTATCATGCTGGGTAAAGTGTGCGAGATTACGCACGATTTTGAGATTGTTGCACCCGAGGGGATTGCATAATGCAAGTCGCCGCATCAACTGCTAACAACACCCAGCCAGCCGGCATGCTTGGCATACGCCATGTGGCT
>JAZJZG010000067.1:16846-18037 GCA_040389995.1 Pseudomonadota bacterium
TTTGTGAAAGAGCTAGCAACTGCGGTGGATTTTTATACCAATATCATGGGTATGCACATTGAGTGGCAGCCTGATGCTGATAATGTCTATTTAACCAATGGCGGTGACGTCTTTGCGTTGCATCGTGTGGATTATGTGCCACAAGCGCAGCAGCGCCTGGATCATATCGGTTTTGTGCTCAATGCCATTGAAGATGTAGATAATTGGTATGACTATTTTGTGAAGAACGGCGTGAAAATCACTGAAAAACCAAAAACGCACCGTGATGGCGCGCGTGGTTTCTATTGTTTGGACGCGGTTGGACACTTACTAGAGTTGATTTATCATCCGCCTATTTCTCAATCGCAAAAGATTATATGTGAGCTTTAAGGTTTAGTTTCGGTTACTTTTACCGTCAGCGGTTTTTCATCTTCTAAGATATTTAATAATCTATCTACATTCGGGTGCTTGCCTGGGCAGTTTTCAGCGTCATCCGTATGTTCTGCGTACAAACTCAAACCTTCCACCGCAGCATCCAAAGAAATCTCGCCGTACATACGAAACAAGTGATAGTAAACCTTTACCGAGCCCTGTGAGCCAGGCTTATTCTCAAGCACGCCCGCTGGGCTGCCATCATTATGGTACAACTCAATCCGCTGTACATGCGAGGCATCATCAAGGGTTTGTAATACATCGCTAAATTTTTGCATAATTCAATATTCCCAATTCAATATTCTTAGCTCAGATAATTTTGAGCTAACGTAGTTTTATAAATAGTAAGTAGAAGTCGTCATCAGTTTCGATAGCTGCCTCATTAAAAATTTTGCAGGTGCAGGTAAATCTGCTGCACCATGTTGCCTGGCTTCGTCGGCGTGTTTGGCTTCGTCCAGCTGCATTTGTTCGATAATTTTACGGGTTTTCTGGTCAGATTCCGGTAATTTATCCAGGTGGTTAGCCAAGTGAGCTTCTACCTGTTGCTCGGTTTCTGCGACAAAGCCTAGATTCCATTTATTTCCTAATGTGCCAGCGATCACACCCATCGTAAATGAGCTTGCATAAAAAAATGGGTTGAGCAGGCTAGTGTGGCCGCCAAGTTGGGTAATACGGGTTTCGCACCAGGCTAAATGCTCGGTTTCTTCAAGCGCCGCATGTTTAAGTGCAGCAGCTGTTTCCGGGCAATGTGCTGTAAGTGATTGACCACTATACAAAGCT
>JAZJZG010000067.1:18079-26034 GCA_040389995.1 Pseudomonadota bacterium
GATTCACGCGCATCAGTGCGCTGGCATGTTTTTTCTCATCCTCGGTAAGCGGTGCTTCTGCGGTGTCCGCATCCGGGTGAGCGCGTAAGCTATGCGGCTGCGCCAGCAAGGTGCGCAAGCCTTTGTCGAACTCGGTAATCAATGTGTCTAATGTTAAATTCATCATGCTTTTATTTTACGCTTAAATAACATCATGACATTACAAAATACCTGTAAAACCCATTTGTTTGGCCAGAATTTGTATGGGGTGCTGAATAGCAACACTTAAATTCTGTTCCCGCAAACCAGCGGCTATATGCAAGCTACAGCCAATGTTTGAGGTAGCCAATATGGCGACATTGTTTGCTTTAATGGCGGTTATTTTATCGTCACGCAGCTTAGCTGCCATTTCGTTCTGCGTGAGCATATATGTGCCTGCACCGCCGCAGCATTGATTATTGCCTGTCAGTGGCGATACGTTAGCCTGGGGTATTTTGTTGAGTAAACCGTACACTGCTTGATGGCTCTTTTGCACGTTACGCAAAGTACAGGGATCTTGTACATAGATGTGTTCATTTAAAGCCTGAACTTTTGTGTTAGACCAGTCACAAGCTACTAAAAATGCGCTAATGTCCTGTATTTTGTGTGTAGGCAGGTAGTCGTTCAAGCCAGCGCCACAGCCGCTTGCTACAGTGAGTATCGGCATATTCTCAGCAAAGCTGGTTTGATTTTTCGCCACTAATTTTTCAGCCTCGCTGGTATCACCCATTTGTCTGGCGATACTGCCGCAACAGGTTTGCTGCGCTGGAATATGGACATCAAAACCTAAGTGATTTAATACGTAAATGCTGGCCTTTAAGGTTTGGCTATCGAACGTATTGCTAGCGCAACCTAGAAACAGGCTCACTGCACCTTGCCTGTTAGCGGCAGAAGGGTAGAGGTCTTTCCATGCTAAAGGCTTATCGATAACAGGCAATACCTTGGATGCCGGGATGAGGTGCTGCAAGAGGCCATTTAACTTCAATTGCTGTGCTAGCCTAATAACCAGTGCTAGTGAGTATTGTAGATAACGATGGCGAATAAATGGTTTTGCAATAGCCAGCCATGCGCTTTTTTTCTGTATAAAAAGCGCACGCGAGGTATCTACCAAATGCCCATAATTAACACTATTTGGACAAACGGATTCGCAACTGCGGCAATTCAAACATAAATCTATATGTTCATTAAATCTGGCATTATTCGGCAAAATATCTTGTGCCACTGCCCTCATGAGCTGGATTCTGCCGCGCGGTGAATCTGCCTCAGAGCCAGTTTTCCTGTAGGTAGGGCAGTGCGGCAGGCACAGGCCGCAGGCAACGCAGCGGTCAGCTTCTACAATGAGTTCTTTTACTGATAATGACATGTCGCTATTATAAACCTCTAGCTGCTAATTAGCCGTTAGGCAGGGCTTGCAGGCATAAAAAATCCGCCTGAGTTTCAAGGCGGACTCTTTAAAATCACATAAAACTAGTTTGTTTTTGCAGCGTCTACTTTTGGCGGTTCAGATTTAATCACCGGTTTGCCTTTAAGAAAGTTCATGGCTTGTGTGAACTGAATATCCTCTTTGCTGGTTGGCTCGATTGGACCAGTAGCTTCTGCAAATTTTTTCTCATTCGCTTTTTCTTTAACCGCATCTTTAGCTGGTGCCGTTTCTTCAACTTTAGCTGGTGCACCGGCAGATGGATCTTTAGGGTTAGCTAAATGGCGTGTTAAATCAGCTTCATGGATGTTGTTTGACTGGTCTGTACCATCTTCCACTATATAGTCTGGGTCGATACCTTTGGCCTGAATCGAGCGACCATTCGGCGTGAAATAACGTGCGGTTGTCAGCTTGATTGCTGCACCGTTATTCATCGGCATAATGGTTTGTACCGAACCTTTACCAAAACTTCTAATGCCTATCAGTGTGGCACGTTTATGGTCTTGCAATGCACCCGCGACGATTTCTGAAGCTGATGCAGAGCCGGCATTAATTAACACTACCATCGGCACGGTTTTTAGGTCTTCAGGTACGTCACGAATATAGTCGTTTGCTGGGCCGCCACGTGCGTAATTTTCTGGACTCACGGTTAATTGCATTTTAGAGTCAGGTGTACGGCCTTCTGTGTAAACCACTAAAGTGTCTTTTGGCAAGAATGCCGCTGCAACGCCAACAGCGCCATTAAGCAAACCGCCTGGGTCATTGCGTAAATCTAAAATAAAACCTTTAAAAGGACCTTTATTTTCGTAATGCATGGTTTGAATGGCTTTTGCTAAATCTTCACCGGTATGCTCTTGGAACTGCGTTACACGTGCATAAGCGTAGCCTGGCTCAGTCAACTTATATTTCACGCTTTTATTTTTGATGATTGCGCGTACCAGTGTAAACGTGAGCGGCTTAGGTTCATTTTTACGGAACACGGTAATGACGATAGGCGTGTCTGGCTTGCCGCGCATGCGTTTTACTGCATCGTTCAGGGTCATGCCTTTGACCGGCGCATCATCTAACTTTGTGATCAAGTCACCACTTTTGATGCCTGCTTTGAAGGCTGGGGAGTCTTCAATTGGAGAGACTACCTTTACAAACCCGTCTTCCATCCCAACTTCTCTGCCTAAACCGCCAAACTCACCTTGGGTCGCGGCTTGCATATCTTTAAATGCATCTGCATCCATATAAGTGGAGTGCGGATCTAAACCTGCAAGCATGCCACTAATAGCTTCAGAAATGAGCTTTTTATCTTCGACTGGTTCTACATAATCACTTTTGATTTTGCCAAATACTTCGGCAAAAGCGCGTAAGTCATCTAATGGCAATTGCGGTTTGGCTATTTTTTCAGCCACGGCCGAATAAGTTAGGCTCAGCATCAGGCCAAGTAGTAAACCAGAGCAAACAAGACCGACTTTAGCAAAACCGCGATATTTGTTTTTAGCTTGCATGTATTATGATTCCCAAGATAGATAGCATTACGTGTTGTAAGACATGTAATGCTTTAATAGTTTCAAACTGCGCGAGATATTTGCCAACATGCTACTTGCACCGTTTAAAATTTGCTTTTAACAATTTAAGCGAAATTATAACAGTAAGGATACCTAAAATTGCGTCAGCACATCATTGAAATTACTTATTGCACCCAGTGTCGCTGGCTTTTGCGCGCAGCGTGGATGGCACAGGAACTACTCACCACTTTTGAGCAAGACCTGGCTAGTGTTGCGTTAAAACCTGGTAGTAATGGTGTTTTTGATATTACTGTGAACCAGCAGCTTATCTTCTCTCGCAAGGATGCCGGGCGTTTTCCGGAAGCAAAGGAAGTCAAGCAACTAGTGCGCGATTTGATTGATCCTACGCGTGATCTTGGCCACAGTGACAGGCCACAACCATAGGTGATTTAGCTAAGGCTCAATGGCTGCATCTTAAGGCAGCCCAGCTAAACAACAAACCATCTTCGTAACCTCTTTGATACTGACAATGCGAACTATTTGCAATTCTGCAAAGTTTTTTTGTTTGGTTTACACTGCATGTCATTAAGCTTAAAGCTTCTAAAGCTTATTTAACAAAGGAGAATAATATGGCTGAAAATCACGGTACTCAAAGCCCGGTAGTGCAGGCGCTTAATACGATTTTAGAATTCGAGTTGGCGGGCGTTGTGCGTTACACGCATTATGCATTGATGGTGTTCGGATATAACCGTATTCCTATTGTTTCATGGTTACGTAGCCAGGCCACCGAGTCATTGATGCATGCAGATAAAGCCGGCGAAATCATCACGCATTTAGGCGGTCACCCTTCTTTGTCAATCGGACCATTACTGGAAACGCATAATCACGATATCGGTGATATTTTACGCGAATCTCTAGCACATGAGACTGCAGCACTGAATGCCTACAAAGCGCTACTTAAATTAGTGGAAGGTGAATCAGTGATGTTAGAAGAGTATGCGCGCGAGATGATTTACCAAGAGGAATTACATTTAGGTGAAGTAGATAAAATGCTACGTAAACCAGGTGATTTATCCAAGTTCCACGCTTAAAACAAGTTTTATACGTAAAAATAAGTTCCACGCGTAAATAAGCACAATAAAAAAGCGGCTACTAGGCTGCTTTTTTATTTTGCCAGATCTTTATCTAACACCAGACCTCTTGATTGACTTGAGACTTTTTGCTCTATGCGCTGTGCGCCATTAAAGCGCTTCGCCCAATAGCCATCTTGCATATTCTCAACCCGTACTTGCCCGCCACTGCTGGGTGAATGAATAAAGCGGTTATTGCCTAAGTAGATCCCTACATGAGAAAACGTGCTTTTCAGGGTATTAAAAAATACCAGATCGCCAGGCTGTAACTCATCCTTTGGTACAGTTTTACCTAGTTGGCTAATGGCGAGTGCACTGCGCGGCAAGGTTAAACTGGTGGCTTGTTTAAATACATAACGCACAAAACCGCTGCAATCAAAACCGGTTTCAGGGGAATTGCCACCATATTTGTAGCGTACACCGGTTAAACTCAGTGCATTGACCAGCACTTCGCGCGCACGCCCTGTCCAGTTTTCGGGATTATCTTCGGATGGCACTGGGTCTTGAGTGTCTATACTAGTGTGCATAGGTGTTGTTATCGGCTCGGTGGCGGCACACGATGTGCTAGCAAAAGCTAGCAAAACACACAGGATATAATGTACTGGAATAGTTTTTATCACCCGGCAATTATAAGAACTTAATCAGAAAAAGCAAACTGTCACTATTTGTCTTGATGACAACCGCATAGATAACGGCAAGTCGTGGGATAATCATAATCCTTATGAGCGAACAAATCATCCGCCAGGTTTTTGAAAAAAATGGCACGTTAGCCACGCATGTGGCTGGCTACAGCGCACGCAGCCAGCAGCTGGAAATGGCCCTGGCGATTGCGGATGCCATTGAAAATAATACCCAGTTGGTGGCTGAGGCCGGCACAGGTACAGGTAAAACTTTTGCTTATTTAGTGCCGGCCTTGCTCGCCGGCGGCAAAGTCATCATTTCTACGGGCACAAAAAACTTACAGGATCAACTGTTCAGCCGCGATCTGCCTAATGTACGCGATGCTTTAAAAGTGCCGGTCACGGTAGCCATGCTAAAAGGCCGTGCCAATTACGTGTGTCACTATCATCTTGAGCGTGCCTCGAATGAAGGTAGATTCGCTACACGGGAAGATGCCAAGTATTTGCACGTGATTAAAACCTTTGCCGAAAATAGTAAAACTGGCGATAAAAGTGAGCTCAATGCCGTACCCGAAAATGCCACCATCTGGCCGAGCGTCACTTCTACCCGTGATAATTGTCTGGGCGCCGATTGCAGCTACTACAAAGATTGTTTTGTGATGGAAGCGCGTAAACAAGCTCTGGCAGCCGATGTGGTGGTGGTGAATCATCATCTATTCTTTGCCGATGTGATGTTGCGTGATGAAGGCGTGGCAGAGTTACTGCCAAGCGCTAATACTGTGATATTTGATGAGGCGCATCAATTACCCGATGTCGCCGGGCTGTTTTTTGGCGAAGATGTTTCTACTAGCCAGTTAATGGAGTTGTCGCGTGATTGTGCCGCTGCGCACTTAAGCTTGGCTAAAGACTGCTTGGATCTAGGTACAGCGATACCGGCATTAGAAAAAGCCGCCAAAGATTTCAGATTGGTTTTTGCCTATGAAGGCTCGCGTTTACCGGTGCAAAAAGCCTTAGCGCTCAAAGGCTTTGCAGCGGCATTTGAGCATATGCAAAGTCAATTAAAAGTATTGGCTGCCGTGCTGGAAACCCAGGCGGCGCGTGACCCGTTGTTAGAGAAATGCTGGCAGCGCAGCGAAGCTTTATACGATTTATTTAGCCGCTGGCAATCTGCAGAAAACACTAATCTAGTGCGCTGGGTCGAGGTTTTTACGCAATCTGTGCAGTTACATGCTACGCCCTTGAGCGTGGCAGAAGGTTTTGGCAAACAGCTTAATGCTCAACCACGAGCGTGGATATTCACCTCGGCTACGCTGGCGGTGAAAAGTGATTTTAGCCACTATGTCGCGCAAATGGGTTTGCAAGCGGCCATTACTGGTTTTTGGGAAAGTCCGTTCAATTACCAAGAGCAGGCACTGCTGTATGTGCCGCCCGATATGCCAGACCCGAATAGCCCCAGCTATACAGCTAGCGTGGTTGCGGCAGCACTGCCGGTATTGCAAGCTAGTGGCGGCCGGGCGTTTGTGTTATCGACCAGCTTGCGCGCCATGCGCGAGATTCATGCCTTGCTGAAAGAAGCTTTTATCGAAAACGGTATCGAAAGCCCGCTATTGCTGCAAGGTGAAAGCTCACGTACCGAGTTGCTAGACCGTTTTCGACGATTAGGTAATGCTGTGCTGGTCGGCTCGCAAAGCTTCTGGGAGGGTGTGGATGTCCGTGGCGAGGCTTTGAGTGTGGTGATTATTGATAAGCTGCCATTCGCTCCGCCAGATGATCCGGTGCTCTCTGCCCGGGTCGATAAATTGAATGCAGAGGGCAAAAATGCTTTCATGGAATATCAACTGCCTTACTCGGTGATTACTTTAAAACAAGGTGCCGGGCGTTTGATTCGCGATGAAAATGACAGAGGCGTGTTAATGATCTGTGACCCGCGTTTAATCAGTAAAGCCTATGGTAAAAAAATCTGGCAAAGCCTGCCACCATTTAAGCGCACGCGAGATATTGCAACAGTGCAAAGTTTTTTTGAGAAGCTAGTTACTGATTAGTGTTATGTTGGTGATTGCTGAAAACGAATATGAATTGACGGCTATCCGCGCACAAGGCGCAGGCGGGCAGAATGTAAATAAGGTGTCGACTGCGATTCATCTGCGGTTTGATATTCCGGCTTCGTCATTGAGTGACTGGCTGAAAAGTAGATTATTGAATTTAAAAGATAATCGTATTACTGATGAGGGTATTCTGGTGCTAAAAGCCCAGCAATATCGTACGCAGGAGGCGAATAAAAAAGATGCCATTAAGCGGTTACATGAAATTGTGAACGCGGCAAACCAGGTAAAACCTACACGTTATGCGACCAGGCCTAGCTATGGTTCGCAAAGGCGCAGATTAGAAAGTAAAACGCAACGTGGGCAAATTAAGCAGATGCGTGGCAAAATAGCATCTGACTAAAATCGGGCAGTAACCTTAACGTGAATTTATTAGCACTCGACACCTCCACTGAATTTTTATCGCTGGCCATATTAAAAGGTAGTGAGTCCTTTACCTTTGATATCAAAGCTGGACAAACACACTCGCAAATTATATTGCCGCAAATTCAAGCCTTGCTTGATACAGCAAAACTGCAGCTAAAAGATTTGCAGGGGATTGCTTTTGGTGCTGGTCCAGGCTCATTTACCGGCGTGCGGATTGCAGCGGGTGTTGCGCAGGGCTTAGGTTTTGGTGCCAGCTTGCCAGTGGTGAATGTTTGCACCTTATTGGCGTTGGCGGAAGCAAGTGGCGCAGACAAAGTCATCGCCTGCTTAGATGCGCGCATGGGCGAGGTGTATCACGCCGCTTATATTAAGGGTCGTGATGAAAAAGGTGTCGAGGAGTGGTTAACGGTCATGGCACCTGGTTTGTACAAACCAGGTGCCGTACCTGCCATAGAAGGTGTAGGCTGGGTCGGAGCAGGTAGTGGCTGGCAAACTTATCCTGAACAGTTGAGTGCTGTTTATAAGCTACAATTGTTAGCAATACAGCCAGCGTTATTGCCGACAGCCAGTGCTATATTCAGGCTTGCACAGCCAGTATTTGCCAGTGGCGAGGCCAAGTCTGCCCGTGAAGCCATGCCTATTTATATCCGTAATCGCGTGGCGCTGAAAACCGCCGAGCGTGAACAAGGCTTGCGTTTATGAGTGCGGTACTCAAAGAGCTGTATAAATTTCGCCCTATGCAAATGGACGATTTAGATACGATTATGCAGATCGAGCCGCAAATTTACACGCACCCGTGGACG
>JAZJZG010000068.1:0-13091 GCA_040389995.1 Pseudomonadota bacterium
GCACCGCCAAAGCCGGTATCGATATCGACTAACAATGGTGTGTCTACGGCATCGGAAATGCGGCGTACATCTATCAGTACATCTTCTAGCGTTGAGATGCCTAAATCTGGCAAGCCCAGTGAACCAGCGGCCACGCCACCACCTGATAGATATAGGGCTTTGAAGCCGCTTTGAGTGGCAAGCATGGCATGATATGCATTGATGGCACCGATGATTTGTAGCGGTTGTTCGGCTTGAATGGCAGCGCGAAAACGTGCTCCGGCAGAAGTAGCTTGTGTCATATTAAATACTCAATAAACTAATTAAAAAATGCGTGCAGGGCTGCGGTTGGGATTGCTACTTTGGTCAGTTTGGCTTTTTGCAGGATTTCCCAAAAATAACGGTAAGTCGCTCTATCGTGCAATTCTCCGTCGTACTGAATCGGCCCCCAATCTGCTTGCTGTGCTGCTAACAGGATGTTGGCGCCGTCCTGTACTTCATCAAAATTAGGTTTCATGGCATCCACGATCGCTTCGATTTGCGTAGGATAAATACTCCACATACGCAAAAAGCCAAATTCATTACGCGCACGGCTGGCGTCCGAATAGGTGGTTTCGGCATTCTTAAGGTCTAGTGTGACGTTGTGTGCAGGTACTACGCCGTTAGCGATTGCCGCTGCTACGACTTCCGTTTTGGCGCGTGCTAATAACTTATGCTCAAACTGACCGGGGCTGCGCATCGCCGAGGCGGGAATCGCGCCATGATGACCGCTGACAAAATCCATCAAACCAAAATCCAATACTTGAATCCACGGTAAGGTGGCAATTTCATGCACCGCTCTCAATGCGCCATGTGTTTCAATCAAAATATGCACAGGAATTGTGCGGCTGATGTTATGCGCTTTTGCGACGGACTGAATATAGGAAATCATCTCGCTGGCTTGGGCAAAACTGGTACATTTCGGGATGGTGATGTAGCTCAAGACTTGTCCTGCACCTCGCACTAATATATCAATATCCTGTTTCCAGTTAGGGTGTGTGTAATCATGAATGCGCGCGCCAGCCATTTTGTGTTTGTTGGCTGTACTATTGACTACACGCACGATCATCTCCGCGTGCTCGCGCTCCTGGCCTGCCATTGCGCCATCCTCACAGTCACAGGTGATATCAAACACTGGACCAATAGTATCTTGTAGTGCTAAGGCTTTTAGGATGAGTTTTTCACTGCCGGCAAAATGCTCGCAAGAGGGGATAATAGGAAATGATTTTTCGCCACCAAATAAGGCATGGTTTGGATGGGTTAATGCGTGCGTCTGAGTCGTCATAATTACTTTCCTAAGTAATATTTAAATAAGTTGCCATTTAAATGGCGCGTCTAGGCATAAGTACGGTGTAATCCAAATCCAGTACCACGTTAGGGTGGTAGGTTTGTTTGCCATCATTGCTGATATGCATGCTGGCGAGTGAATCCGCGGGCATGTTTTTAATGCCCACCATGCGTAAACGTAATGCCGCAATATCGTCTCTGCCAGCGATGATCCATTTGTCCAATACTTCTGTCCATGTGTAAATGGTGTCATCACCAAATGACGGGTTGCAGTGTGTACCGCCGTTGATTGCGGCAATGGTCAATGCATTCTCTAAGCCATCATGCGAAAGTGCGCGGCATAGCGAAATAATATGACCGCCATACATCAGCCTGCGGCCAAATGTGGTTTTTTTCATCAGCACATCATCAAAATGCAAGCGTGCATTGTTTTGATAAAGTTTGGTGGCAAGGGTATGGTCGCTATCGCTGATGGTCATGCCGGCAGGATGGTTAATGCGCTCACCGATTGCATAGTCATCCCACAGATATTGACCGCCAGTGGTTGAGGTGTCGAATTTTCTGGTATCGAGGAAGCTAGGCACACTTAATTCTTCAGCGGCAACATGACTAGGCAAGTTTGGCACTACGGTTTTTGGTGCTGGCGCAGCTAAATCATTTTTATGTACCATCACCCAGCGTATCCATGAAAACACAGGCTGCAGCAACTGATTGATAGCGACTGAGCGCACATATACCACGCCAGATTTGCCGTTAGAGTTTTGTTTCAGGCCTATCACTGTGGAGCTGGTGCTTAAGGTGTCGCCGATGTAAACCGGGTGCAGGAAATGCACGTCGGCATAACCTAAATTGGCTACTGCATTCACGGAAATATCAGGCACGGTTTTACCGAAAGCGATATGGAAAGCCAGTAAATCATCAACCGGACGTGATCTGTAACCCAGTGATTGGGCAACTGGCTCGGCAGAGTGCAGTATTTGGCGCGCGCCAGTGAGTGCAATGTGCAAGGCTACTTCACCTTCGCCTATCGTGCGTGGCGTGGCGTGATGAATCACTTGATTGAGGCTAAAGTCCTCAAAGTAGTTGCCTGCATTGATTTTGGACAGAGTTTTAGACATGGCTTTCTTCCAGTGTCGTGATCATGTTGCTGAGTTTTATTAAGCGCTCTGCTGCTTTTACGTGGTGATGTTCGACCAGTTTATCGTGCACAACTACCGTGCCTTGTCCTGCCTCATTGGCGGCTTTCAGGGCAGCTATGATTTCGCGGGCGTGAGCTATTTCAGCGGCTTTTGGGGTGTAAGCGTCGTTGCTGTAAGCCAATTGTGCTGGGTGCACCAGCGATTTTCCATCAAAGCCCATGTCCCGACCTAATCGGCAAGCGTATTCAAACGAGTACATGTTCTTGAAGTCGCTGGTAATGCCATCCACGACCGCGCGGCCATAGGCACGCGCTGCCAGGATCACCAGTGACAATGAGGTGAGTATGGACGAGCGTTCATGCGTAACGCGTGCATGTAATTGTGAAATCAGGTCAGAAGTTGCCATCACGATACAGGCGATGCGGTCAGACGCACTGGCGATTTCTTTGGCATTGAGCACTGCAATCGGACTTTCTATCATCACCATGATAGGTAGATGACCACCACCAGCGGCGTCTAGCAGTGATATTGCGGTTAACACATCTTCACGTGACTCTATATTAGGGAACAATACCGCATCTACGTTGGTGGTTGCGATAGCTTTAATATCATCTGCACCCCATTCTGAATCCAGGTTATTCACGCGTACTACTACCTCACGCGAGCCATAGCCACCTTCATTCACAAAGCGTACTACGTTTTCGCGCGACTCCACTTTGCATTCAATAAGTATAGGGTCACCTAAGTCAAGGATGACTGAATCGGCATGCAGGGTGCGTGCACGCTCTAGATAATGTGTATTACAGCCGGGTACATATAACATCGAGCGGCGAGGGCGAAAATATTGGTTCATTTCATTACCTTTGTTCTAAAGTCACTGCCTGTGTGTAAGCCAATACTCAATTATTTTGAGCGCTAGACCTGATTCTAGGCCTGATTTACTAAGCGGGTAATCCTTAGTTAGTATTTTTTATAATTACAATTTTGTGGTACGGATTGATTATATAGAGTGAATTTAAAAATTGTCAATATATATCTTATGTCTTATATAAGATATAAAATAGTAGACTATTATAAATAGTCATGATATAAATATGTCTAATGAAATTTAACGTTAATGTGTCTGTGGATTAGCTTAAGATTAACCAAGGTTCAGTCTGCTGATTTAACTTAAATGGGGTAGAAAATATGATAGATAAACATTACAACTCACCAAGCTACAAACCGCTGTATGACCAGATTAAAGTGCTGATTACGCAAAGCCTGATCGGTGGTGAGTGGCGTCCTGGCGAGATGATTCCTAGCGAAATTGAATTGGCTGGCCGTTATAAGGTGAGTCAGGGCACGGTGCGCAAGGCGATAGATGCGTTAGCGACTGAAAATATTTTGATTCGCCGTCAAGGCAAGGGTACTTTTGTCGCTACCCATAATGCCGAAAACGTCAAGCTGCGCTTTTTAAGACTCACTTCTGCCGATGGGCAAAAAGAAGAGCTGCAAAATGAATTTATCTCGTGTGTGAAGGGTAAGGCGAATACCCATATTGGGCAGGTGTTAGATATTAAGGCTGGCGCTTCAGTCATAGAGATTAAGCGCCTGCTTACGTTCTCAGGCAGGCCGTTGATATACGACCATATCGTTGTGCCGGCAGCTGGATTTAAAGGCCTGAATGGCGATCGTGTTGAAGAAAATAACGGTTCCATGTATAGCATGTACGAGTCGGAGTTCGGTGTACGGATGATACGAGCAGAAGAGCGCCTTAAAGCTGTTGCAGCCTCCGGTGAGGTGGCGGCAGCACTTGGCCTGAAGGCGAATGAGCCGTTGTTGAGCATAGAGCGTGTTTCATTCACCTACGGGGATAAACCTATGGAATGGCGACATGGCTTCTGTGTTACAGATAATCATCACTATATGAATGAGCTTGAGTAGCCCGCTCTTGATTATTGGAGATAATCAAGCGTTTGTGGTGAGTGTTTAGCAGAATAGTTATTTAAAAAAACAGAGTGAATAAAAATTTTATAAAAAGGCATTAGGCATAATGGACGATCTAAAAAAACGCGCACTCGATTACCACGAGTTTCCCAAGCCGGGAAAACTGTCAGTGGAATCCTCTAAACCATGCACGACACAAGATGATTTGTCCTTAGCCTACACTCCGGGGGTTGCGGTGCCTGTGCGTGAAATCAATCGCGATCCTGCACTTGCCTACAAATACACCAACAAAGGCAATCTGGTTGCTGTGATTACCGATGGTACGGCAGTATTAGGTCTGGGTGATATGGGCGCACTGGCCAGCAAGCCGGTGATGGAAGGTAAGGCCGTTTTATTCAAACGTTTTGCGGATATAGACGTGTTTGATATTGAAGTAAGCGCGCCTAGCATAGAGGCATTTATTGAAACTGTGGTGAATATTGCGCCTACTTTTGGCGGTATCAATTTAGAAGATATTGCCGCGCCGCATTGCTTCAGAATTGAAAAAGAACTGCGTGCCCGCTTGGATATCCCTGTATTTCATGATGATCAGCATGGTACCGCTGTGATAGTGGCCGCGGCATTAACTAATGCTTTAGAGATTCAAGGTAAAACTTTAGCCAATGCAAAAATCGTATTCTTAGGCGCCGGTGCAGCAGGTTGTTCATGTGCGCGTTTACTTAAGTTGATGGGCGCAACCAATATCACCATGGTCGATAAGTCTGGCGTGTTAGATACTTCGCGTAAAGATTTACATGATAATAACCGTCATCTAGCCGTGGCCCCGAGTGCCGCTAAAACTTTGGCAGATGTGATGCCGAATGCAGATGTATTTATAGGTGTATCAGCGGCTAACGCCTTATCCGCTGAGTTGGTCAAACTCATGGCAGCTAAGCCTGTGGTGTTTGCTTTGGCGAATCCAGATCCTGAAATATTGCCTAGCGTTGCGCATGCAGTGCGTGACGATATCGTGATGGCTACCGGGCGTTCTGATTTTCCGAATCAAGTGAACAACGCGCTATGCTTTCCTTACCTGTTCCGTGGCGCTTTAGATGCCAAAGCCAAACAGATCACCGATGAGATGCAGATTGCTGCAGCGTATGCACTGGCGTCGCTTGCCCGTGAGCCAGTGCCGACGGATGTGTTAAAAGCTTACAACTTAACGACTTTAAGTTTTGGTAAAGACTATATTATTCCTAAGCCGTTTGATAAGCGTTTGCTAGAGAAAGTGTCAGGCGCGGTGGCAGCTGCAGCACGATTACAGCAGGCAAAAAATTAAGTCAGAGTATTGATTATGCAAGATAATGATTTTCAAAATAGGCAAAAGGCTCGCAGTAAAAGCAGGTATCAAAACCGGCCAAAAAACCTCAACCTATTCACCATCAGGTTGCCGATTAACGCGCTGGTTTCTATATTACATAGGGCTACAGGCTGCGTATTATTCTTGATTTTGCCATTATTGCTGCTGCTATTGCAGTTGTCTTTAGGCTCGACTGAGCATTACACGATGGTTATAGCCATACTGCATTCACCTTTTATAAAGCTCATGCTGCTTGGCTTGGCATGGGCTTTTTTTCATCATTTTTTTGCCGGTGTGCGGCACCTGGCAATGGATGTGCATTGGATGACCACACTTATGAAGGCACGTTACACGAGCAAAGTGGTGCTGGTATTAGGCGTGTTGGCTACTTTAGTGTTAGCCGTTAAGTTATGGAGTTGGTAGTTAGTTATGATTATTGAACTGCTGACTAAACGCTATCCAGGCATGCGGGCTTGGCTAATGCAACGCCTCACTGCCTTAGTGATGGCCATTTACAGCGTAATGGCGTTGACACGGATTTTAATAGCGCAACCTGCTAATTATGAATCATGGCTACATGTTTTTCAGCCATGGTGGTTTCGCATCGCTAGCTGGTTGTTTTGGATTTGTTTGAGTATCCATGCCTGGCTGGGCATACGCGATGTATTTAAAGATTATGTGCCAAACAGCAATATACGCGGCGTGTTATTAAAGATATTGGTGCTGCTGCTATGGCTATATATGGCATGGGCGACCTGGTTGTTTTTATAACTTTATAACTTGGTTGAGTTTAAAACCGGTTTGTTGAATTAGTTTTTATTAAAGGTTTAATGGCATGGCATTATCAACGTTAACATTTGATGCTTTAGTGGTAGGTGGTGGCGGCGCAGGTTTACGTGCTTCGCTGCAATTGGCGCAATCTGGCTTAAAGGTCGCAGTCATTACTAAAGTATTCCCTACCCGCTCTCATACAGTGGCGGCGCAGGGCGGCATTGCGGCGGCGCTGGGCAATGTCGCTGATGATAAATGGCTGTGGCATATGTATGACACTATTAAAGGTTCTGATTACCTGGGTGACCAAGATGCCATCGAATTTATGTGTAAAAACGCTGCGGCAGCGATTTGTGAACTTGAACATTTTGGCATGCCATTTGACCGTTTAGAGAACGGAAAAATATTTCAGCGTCCGTTTGGCGGCATGACGCAAAATTTTGGCGAAAGTGCAATCTCCCGCACCTGTGCCGTGGCTGATAGAACCGGTCATGCCATGCTGCACACTTTGTATCAACGCAATGTGCAATCAAATACACAGTTTTTTGTGGAATGGCTGGCACTTGATTTACTAAAAGACGCCGATGGCGATGTATTGGGTGTGCTGGCGCTAGAGATTGAAACCGGTGAAGTGCACTGTATCCGCGCTAAAGCTACCATGCTGGCGACCGGTGGTGCAGGCCGTATATTCAAAGCCAGCACCAATGCTTTCATCAATACTGGTGACGGCTTGGGTATGGCGGCACGCGCCAATATTCCGCTGCAGGACATGGAGTTCTGGCAATTTCACCCAACCGGTGTACTTAACGCCGGTGTGTTGATTACCGAAGGCGTGCGTGGCGAGGGTGGTTATTTACTGAACAGTGAAGGTGAGCGTTTCATGGAGCGCTATGCACCGCACGCCAAAGATCTGGCAAGCCGGGATGTGGTGTCACGCGCCATTGCCACGGAAATTAAAGCCGGTCGTGGCGTAGGTAAAAATAAAGATGCAGTGTATTTGAAGCTGGACCATCTGGGCGAAAAGTTAATCAACGATAAGTTGCCGGGCATCCGTGAAATCGCTAAAACCTTTGCTAATGTTGATCCGGTATTCGACCCGATTCCAATCGTACCAACTGCACATTATATGATGGGCGGTATTCCTACCAATTTGCATGGGCAAGTGGTCGTGCCAAACATGAGTGGTGGTGAGTCTGTAGTCAATGGCTTATATGCTGTAGGCGAATGCGCTTGTGTTTCTGTGCATGGGGCGAATCGTTTAGGCTCTAACTCGCTATTAGACTTGGTGGTGTTTGGTCGTGCCGCCGGTGACAAAATGGTCGAGGAAGTGAAAAAAGACAGCACACACAAATCACTACCAGCCGATGCGTTTGATATGACCTTAACCAGGCTGAATCGTTTAGAGACGCAAACGCAAGGTGAGACTGTTAAAGACGTAGGCGCGGATTTACGGGCAACCATGCAAAACCATTGTGGTGTGTTCCGCTTTCCAGAACTGTTGCATGAAGGTGTGATGCAAATCGATGCAGTGGCGGAACGTGCCAAAAACACTATGATTAAAGATAAAAGCCTGGTGTTCAACACCGCAAGGGTAGAGGCATTAGAGCTGGATAACCTGGTAGAGGTCGCGTTAGCCACCATGCATGCGGCAGAGGCACGTACAGAAAGCCGTGGCGCACATGCCCGTGAAGACTTCATGGAGCGCGATGATAAAAACTGGCTTACACACTCACTTTATTATCGTGCCGGCAACCGTTTAGCTTATAAGCCTGTGCGCCTGCAGCCGCAAACTGTAGCGAGCTTTGAACCTAAAGCGCGCGTGTATTAGCGAGCATGCATATAAAACAGTGACAAGCACCTAAATGTATTGAAAAAATAGAGACGCGAAGATGAAATTCTCAATTTATAGATTTAACCCAGATGTCGATAAAAAGCCCTACATGCAGGACTACGACATTGCGTTGGAAGATAGCGATCAAATGCTGCTGGACGCACTGCTGCGTATTAAAGACCTGGATGATAGTTTGAGCCTGCGTAAATCATGCCGCGAAGGTGTGTGTGGCTCTGACAGCATGAATATCAACGGTAAAAATGGTCTGGCGTGCATTACCAAGTTGTCAGATCTAGATGAGCCGGTAGTGTTGCGGCCGATGCCAGGCTTGCCGGTGATTCGCGATTTAGTGGTGGATATGACGCAGTTTTTTGAACACTACAATTCAGTGAAGCCTTATTTAATCAATAACGATACTCCGCCTGAGACTGAGCGTTTGCAATCGCCAGAAGATAGAGCCAAGTTAGACGGCTTATATGAATGTATTTTGTGTGGCGCATGCACTACTTCCTGCCCGTCATTCTGGTGGAATCCTGAGACTTTTGTCGGCCCGGCTGGTTTGATGCAAGCCTATCGTTTCATGGCGGATAGCCGCGATCAGGCTATGGATGAGCGTTTGGAAAACCTGGAAGCACCAGACCGTTTGTATCGCTGTCATAACATCATGAATTGCGTGGATGTTTGCCCGAAAAAGCTAAATCCATCATTGGCGATAGCAAAAATTAAAGACTTAAAAATCGAGCAGGCACGCCATATAAAACAAGGTGGTAAAGGCGCAGCTAAAAAACATATTGAGATAAAAGTCTTGTGACATTGAAGGCTAACACTTT
The DNA here is from genome assembly GCA_040389995.1 of Pseudomonadota bacterium. Lineage (GTDB taxonomy): Bacteria > Pseudomonadota > Gammaproteobacteria > Burkholderiales > Methylophilaceae > Methylotenera. Next base: position 9,145 of record JAZJZG010000068.1, read on the forward strand.
GACTGACGAAGAGATCAGACGCCTGAGCTGGCGCTGCCGTCGAGGTCTGCTAGAGCTTGATATTGTATTACAGCGCTTTTCTGAGCAGCACTTAGCGGGCTTGAGTCACAATGAATTGACGGCATTTGATCGTTTATTAGATCTGCCAGATAACGAGTTTCTGGATATTGTGACTGCCAGAGCAGGTTTTGTCGGCGATGCCGATACTGAAGCAATGCAGCAAGTGTTAATTAAATTAAGAAATGATACAAATGTACCCTTTTAAATTAATCGATATGAGCCACTTTTATGAATAATCCACATCAAAATTTAGGCGACATTAGCATGAATAATCATGGACAGATCAAGTGTTACAGCAATAGTGGCATGTTAGGCGAGTGCTGGCCTGGCATTCAGCTGTATTACCCGCCGGTCAAGTATTCACCTGCGCTTGGTATCTATGAAGATGTGGCACAAGCCGCGGCGCGTATGAAAAAACATGCGCACAATACCAATGCCCACACGCTGATTTTTGACTTGGAAGATGGTTGCAGGCAAAAAGAGATGAGCCGTGATCTACTGCGTCAGGAGCTGCCGCTACTCAAGTATAAAAAAGACGTGACAATTGCCATTCGTGCCAATTCTTTCCGTACCGAAGAGTATGAGTTAGACATGAAATTGGTCAGTGATTTGGCCGATTGCATTGACGTGGTCATGCTCGCTAAGGCGGGTGAAGCTTATGGCGCTGCTGAAGTACGGGATCTATCCAGCTTTCTATTAGGCGTCAATCCAAAAATCACCATACAGCCGATTATCGAGCATCCTAAATCACTCAAAATCGCGCCGGAATTGATGCAATACAGCACGGTAAAGCATGTGGTGTTCGGTATTCATGACTTTTCAAAAGCCATGGGTATACATATCACGCCAGAAAACTGGATTGAAGAGTTGCAGTTTTACATGAGCCAACTGATGTTTGAAGCGCGGATTGCCGGTAAAGGTGTGATTGGCGGCGTAGAAACTTTGATAGGTGCCAACATCATGCCCGATAAATTTGTAGAGCCGCACGATGTACGCCGCTGGTTGGATCTGCATGGAGATAATGAATCACGCATAGTCTATAAACATGCCTGCCAGGAGGCCGCGATGGGCTTAACCGGCAAACAAGTGATTCATCCCGGGCATATTCATCTATGTAAAACCGCCTACACACCTTCACCTACGGAAGTGAATCAAAAAGTTCGCATATTAAAAACGGCGATTGAAGCAGATGCCTTGCTAGGCGGGGCGATTAAATTTGAAGGTGAAATGCTGGATCCGCCGATGTTTGGTAAAGCTTTACAAACTCTATTACGTGCGCATGCATTACGTGCACTGAATAAAGAAGACATGGATTTTGCGCTGGAAGTACTAGAGCTATTACCAGCGCAGGTGATACGCCAAAACTGGCCGTATGGTGTGTTGCTATGATTTTTTCTAATAATCTCTCTAGGTATTTGCGTGGTATCAATAACTTTGCTGCAGCTACTAAGTTTTATTTGATCTCACATATTTTGAATGTTGCATTTCGGCTGTTACGCACAGCATGCAAGCATTTTAATGTTACCAAGGGTATTAAATAAAAGGGTTTGAAATGATGTTTGAAAAATTTCCAGATTGGCAGTGGCGCGTTCCAGAAAATTTTAACATTGGCGCGGCATGTACGGATAAGCATCTAGGCACAGCAGTAGCCCAAGAAGTCGCCATGATTGTGGAAGATGATGTACGTGGTACTTCACAAATCACTTTTGAGCAGTTGGCAAAACGCACGGACCAATTTGCACAGTTACTCAGGGATTTGAATGTTGAAGTCGGTGATAGAGTGCTGGTGCGTTTACCGAATAATCTGGATTACCCGACGGCATTTTTAGGCGCAATGAAACGCGGTGCGATTGCCGTGCCGACTTCAACGCTATTAACTGCCGAGGAGGTTGCTTATTTAGCGCGTGACTCAGGCGCAGTGGTGTTGGTCACGGATAAAGCAGCTTGGACGCTGTTGCAGGATCATTTGAATGATTTGCCAAATCTAAAACATGTTTTTCTATCCGACGCTGGCGAAATCAGCCCGCATGCCAGCTTGAATGTCTGTGATCTGGATACTGCATTATCAGCGATTGGCTATTGCCTGCCGGCCCATTTAACGGCCGCCGATGATCCTGCTTATTTGGTGTATACCTCAGGTACCACCGGTTATCCCAAAGGCGTGCTGCATGCACATCGTGCCTTGATAGGCCGTGAGCCTGCTTCGCAATACTGGTTCGACTTCGATAATAATGTGCAGGATCGCATCATGCATTCCGGTAAATTCAACTGGACCTATGTATTAGGTTCAGGCTTGATGGACCCATTGTATTTAGGCAAAACGGTAATCGTGCATGAAGGCAAAAACGATGCTGATTTATGGACACGCTTAATCGCCAAACATTCGGCGACCATTTTTGTCGGCGTGCCGACCATCTATCGTCAGATCATCCAAAAATCCAAAGCTGCTAAAGCCGATGTGCCTAGCCTGCGTCATTGCATGAGCGCGGGCGAACACTTGTCTGATGAAGTTTTACAGCAATGGCGTGAACGTTTTGGTGTTGATATTTATGAAGCGGTAGGTATGAGCGAATTCTCATATTATTTAAGCCAAAGTAAATTCAGGCCTATTCGTGCAGGTTCAGCCGGCTTTCCGCAGCCTGGGCATAATATACAGTTGCTGGATCCTGAAACGCTGTTACCGGTAGCTATGGGCGAAGAGGGCATGATTAGTGTGCCGGATAGCGATCCGGGATTATTTTTACGTTATTGGAACTTGGTTGAGGAAACGGCAAAATATAAGCATGACGGCTATTTTTTCACAGGTGATTACGCTAAATATGATGCCGATGGTTATATCTGGTTTTTAGGCCGTAAAGATGACATCATTAAAAGCTTTGGTTACCGTGTATCACCTTATGAGATCGAGCGTGTCTATAAGTCGCACCCTGCGGTGGCAGATTGTGCTGCGGTAGGCGAGGAGCTGGAGAAGGATAAATTATTGGTGGTAGCTTACCTGATTCTGCAACCTGATTCCAATGTGACGGCGGATGATTTACTAGTGTTTGGCAAAGAGCATTTGGCAGCCTATAAATCACCCAAAACCGTGTATTTAACCAAAGATTTCCCGCGTACCAAAAATGGTAAAATTTTGCGTAAAGACATTAACAATAAAATCTCTTATGCCAAGTCTGCAAGATGAAGCCAGGCCGGATAAGGCTAGTGTTGAGACCGTGTAAATAAATGCTTGTAAGGTAAAAATGACTACGATACATCAAGAGGATTTTATTCAAAGCATCGCCGATGCATTGCAATATATTTCTTATTATCATCCTAAAGATTATATTCAGGCCTTAGGCCGTGCTTATGAGGCTGAGCAATCACCAGCGGCTAAAGATGCCATCGCCCAAATTCTCACCAACTCACGTATGTGTGCAGAAGGCAAACGACCGATCTGCCAGGATACGGGCATTGTCGTCGCTTTTGTTCAGGTAGGGATGAACGTTAAGTGGGAGGCGACGTTGGACGTAGAGCAGATGGTGAATGAAGGCGTACACCGTGCTTACTTGCTCCCAGACAATAAGCTGCGTGCTTCTATCGTGGCAGATCCAGCCGGTAAGCGCACGAATACCAAAGATAATACACCTGCCGTAGTGCATGTTTCCCTTGTTGCGGGTGATAAGGTTGAAGTGCGTATAGCCGCAAAAGGTGGTGGCTCGGAGAATAAAGCCAAGCTCGCCATGCTCAATCCTAACGACAGTATCGTGGATTGGATACTCGAAACTGTGCCTAAAATGGGAGCAGGTTGGTGCCCACCAGGCATGTTAGGTATAGGTATAGGCGGCAGTGCTGAGAAAGCGGTGTTGCTGGCGAAAGAGTCATTGATGGCGCCAATTGATATATATGAA
>JAZJZG010000069.1:0-5771 GCA_040389995.1 Pseudomonadota bacterium
TACAATGGCGAAAAAATTGGCCAAGGTAAAGATAACTCACGCGATTATCTGAAAGCGCACCCTGCGATTGCTAACGAAATTGACGCAAAAATTCGCGCCAATATGAAAATGTTAGCAGAAGCGATGCCGGTAGTTCGCTCGGAAGACGATTAAAAGTCTCAGTAATTTAGTAACGAGGGCTATGTAATCGACTTTCAACCCAAAAGCTTGCGACAACGGGCGCTAGATTACTTAGGCAAACGTGAGTATTCCTACGTTGAGCTCGGTAAAAAGCTCAAGGCATTTGCCGAAGAAACCGATGAAATTGCTGCAATTTTAGATGATTTTAAAACCCGCGGCTGGTTGTCGGATGCACGTTTTACTGAGCAATTGGTGCATGCGCGACAATCTAAATTTGGCAGTGCAAGAGTTGCAAATGAACTGCGTGAAAAAGGTGTAGCGGATGACTTGATTGCCAGTGCAGTAGAGGCGATAAAAGTAAATGAACTGGAACATGCACGTGCAATATGCCGTAAAAAGTATAAAGAAAGTCCGAAAAGCCGCGAGGACTGGGCAAGGCAAGCCAGATTCTTGCAAAGTCGGGGATTTGGCTTTGATGTTATCAAAAAAGCACTAAACGATCATCGTGACGAACTGAACAATGAACCAAGTAACGAATAGCCAGTGATAATTAAAACATGACGATTAAACTCAGCAGCAACCCCAGTAGCAACGAAATTCGCACGGCATTTCTCGATTTTTTCGCCTCTAAAGGCCATCAAATTGTCGCGTCCAGCTCCCTAGTGCCGCATGGTGACCCGACGCTGTTGTTCACCAACGCCGGGATGAACCAGTTTAAGGACGTTTTTCTCGGTTTCGATAAACGCCCTTACACCCGTGCTACTACTAGCCAAAAATGTGTACGCGCCGGCGGCAAACATAATGACCTTGAAAACGTAGGTTATACCGCACGTCACCACACATTTTTTGAGATGCTAGGTAACTTTAGTTTTGGTGATTACTTCAAGCAAGATGCCATTGCATACGCATGGGAATTACTAACCGAGGTTTTTAAGCTACCTAAAGATAAGCTCACCGTTACGGTCTATGCTGATGATGACGAAGCCTATGATATTTGGCATAAATCTATCGGCGTGCCGGCTGAACGCATTATTCGCATTGGCGATAACAAAGGTGCGCGCTACGCCTCTGACAACTTTTGGATGATGGGTGATACTGGCCCATGTGGACCTTGTACTGAAATTTTCTACGACCACGGAGAAAGTCATTTCGGTGGCCCACCTGGCAGCCCAGACGAAGACGGCGACCGCTTCATTGAAATCTGGAACAACGTCTTCATGCAGTTTAACCGCGATGAAGCTGGTGTCATGCATCCGCTGCCTAAACCTAGCGTAGATACCGGCATGGGCTTAGAGCGCCTGTCCGCCGTGCTGCAACACGTGCATGCGAACTATGAAATTGATTTATTTCAAAGCTTGATTGCCGCTGCGGCACGCGAAACCAAAACCACAGATTTAGCCAGCCCTAGCTTAAAAGTATTAGCTGACCATATCCGCGCCTGTAGCTTTTTAATCGCTGACGGCGTGATTCCAGGCAATGAAGGCCGTGGCTATGTGCTACGCCGCATCATCCGTCGCGCGATTCGCCATGGTTATAAACTAGGTTGCAGAGCGGCATTCTTCCATAAAATGGTTGCTGATTTAGTCTTGGAAATGGGCAATGCCTACCCCGAGTTAAAAATCGAACAAACGCGTATTACCGATATACTCAAAAATGAAGAAGACCGCTTTTTTGAAACCATAGAAAATGGCATGGCGATTTTAGAAACCGAGCTAGCCAATACCAAAGATGTATTCAATGGTGAAACTGCATTCAAACTACACGATACTTACGGTTTTCCTTTAGATCTCACCGCCGATATATGCCGTGAGCGTAATATAGCAGTTGATAATGCCGCGTTTGATGCCGCAATGACACGCCAAAAAGAGCAGGCACGTTCATCTGGCAAATTCAAAATGACCACCAATCTGGATTACAGTGGTGCGAATACAGACTTTACAGGTTATGACACCTTAGAGACCAGCGCTAAAGTACTGGCTTTATATAAGGATAGCGTTGCGGTAAACATTTTAAATGAAGGCGACTTAGGTATAGTCGTACTAGATACAACGCCATTTTACGCAGAGTCTGGCGGTCAAGTTGGTGATGTCGGTGAGCTGCGCAGCTCTAACAGTATTTTTGCCGTGGAAGATACGCAAAAAATACAGGCGGCGGTATTTGGCCATCACGGCACATTAAAAACCGGCGCATTAAAAGTAGGCGACCAAATCACCGCCAAAGTGAATATGCAAGCCCGCGCCAACAGCATGCGTAATCACTCTGCTACGCATTTGATGCACAAGGCATTACGTGAGGTATTAGGCACGCACGTGCAGCAAAAAGGCTCATTGGTCGATACTGAAAAAACCCGTTTTGACTTTGTGCATAACACACCGATGACGGACGCTGAGATCGCACGCGTCGAGCAAATCGTAAACGCCGAGATTCTGGCTAATGCCGCTACACAAGCACGCGTGATGGATATTGAATCTGCGCAAAAAACCGGCGCCATGATGCTATTCGGCGAAAAATATGGCGATGAAGTGCGTGTGCTGGATATTGGCTCCTCACGTGAGCTATGTGGCGGTACGCATGTAAGCCGTACCGGCGATATTGGTCTCTTTAAAATATTCAGCGAATCTGGCGTGGCGGCTGGCGTGCGCCGTGTAGAGGCTACCACTGGCGAAGGTGCACTAAAACTGATTAACGAACAGCAGGCTTTGATTACCCAGTTATCAAGTGTGCTTAAAGCCCCTAGTCATGAACTAGCCAATAAAGCTGCTCAGTTATCTGACAATATCAAAGCTTTAGAAAAAGAATTGGCGCGTTTAAAATCAAAACTCGCTTCATCACAAGGCGATGACTTAGCTGCACAAGCAACGGAAGTCTCGGGTATAAAAGTACTAGCCGCAAGCCTGGAAGCTGCAAACGCGGAAACGCTACGTGAGACCATGGACAAGCTAAAAGACAAATTAAAGTCTGCGGCAATTGTGTTAGCCTCGGTAAACGATGGTAAGGTAAGTCTGGCAGCAGGTGTCACTGCTGATTTAACCGGGAAACTTAAGGCAGGCGAGTTAGTGAACTTTGTTGCCCAGCAAGTAGGCGGCAAAGGCGGTGGAAAACCGGACATGGCAATGGCAGGCGGCACCGATGCACGCCAATTGCCACAGGCTCTTGCAAGTGTGAATGATTGGGTTGCTAGCAGGTTGATTTAAACCAATAAGTAAAGCTTTAATCAATTAAAATTTAATTAGCGTAATTTAAAAGAGTCGAAAATGGCATTGATTGTACAAAAATATGGCGGTACCTCTGTGGCGAATCCTGAGCGGATTCGTAATGTCGCTAGGCGTGTTGCACGCTATAAAGCAATGGGGCATCAGGTTGTGGTCGTGGTATCCGCGATGTCTGGCGAAACCAACAAACTGATTACGCTAGCCAAAGAGCTGATGGCAGATCCAGATCCGCGTGAACTAGATATGATAGTGTCAACCGGCGAGCAAGTAACTATCGGCATGACAGCGCTAGCGTTGATTGAGCTTGGTATTAAAGCCAAAAGTTATACCGGCGCACAGGTTAAAATCTTGACCGATGACTCTCACACTAAGGCGCGTATTCTAAATATTGACCAGCACAACCTTAAAGCCGATTTAGACGCAGGCTATGTATGCGTAGTCGCCGGCTTTCAAGGCGTGGATGAAAAAGGCAACATCACTACACTTGGTCGCGGTGGCTCTGACACCACTGGCGTTGCATTAGCGGCGGCACTAGGTGCAGACGAATGCCAAATCTACACCGATGTTGATGGTGTTTACACTACGGACCCCAGGATTGTGCCGGAAGCACGCCGCTTAAAATCAATCACTTTTGAAGAAATGCTCGAATTAGCGAGCCAAGGTTCAAAAGTATTGCAAATTCGTTCGGTAGAATTTGCCGGCAAATATAAAGTTAAATTACGTGTGCTTTCCAGCTTTGAAGAAGAAGGCGACGGCACACTCATCACATTTGAAGAAAACGGTAAGGAAAACAAAATGGAAGATCCAATTATCTCAGGTATCGCGTTTAACCGTGATGAAGCCAAAATCACTGTGCTCGGCGTACCTGACAAACCAGGTATCGCGTATCAGATCTTAGGTCCAGTGGCTGATGCTAACATTGATGTCGACATGATTATTCAAAACGTAGGCGCAGACGGCTCGACTGACTTTACCTTCACCGTCAATAAAAATGATATGAACAAAGCTTTAAGCATCTTGCGCGATAAAGTACAAAGCCACATCGGCGCACGCGAAATCAGCGGTGACGATAAAATCGCTAAAGTATCTGTAGTTGGTGTTGGCATGCGCTCACACGTAGGTATCGCCAGCCAGATGTTCCGTACCTTGGCTGAGGAAGGCATTAACATTCGTATGATTTCAACTTCAGAAATCAAGATTGCCGTGGTGATTGATGAAAAATATTTAGAACTGGCCGTACGCGTATTACACAAAGCATTTGAATTAGAAGAAGCATAAACAAGTTTGAATCAATTAAGTGAGCTTGTAGTAATTAGTCACAGTTTTATGATTGATTTTTAGGCGTGAATCAAGTAATATCGCGGCCTTATTAGTGAAGACTAATACCTTACTGGAATTTCTTATTGAAACCCAGTAAAAGCGAAATTGTATTAAACGGAGAGCTGGCCGAGTGGTCGAAGGCACTTCCCTGCTAAGGAAGCATACGGGCTTAACCCTGTATCGAGGGTTCGAATCCCTCGCTCTCCGCCATTAAGAATTAAGTTCTTGCTTTAGCTGAACTCCATCCCAATCAAGTACTTACCTCACAAATATTCCCAATTATATTATACCGTCCTCAATAAAATAGATTGTGTGTGCTCATCTAACTAAGCTCTAACTAAACGTGGCAGCACCTACTAACCACACATGTATTCACGATTATCACTGAAAATGCAAAATTGTGAAGTGCCGCAAATTTTGCAGGCGCGCTCAAACCGATTGAATTTAATCAGAGCAGCCATTTTTTAAGTTTTTTCCATAATGTGGTTCGTGACATATTTAACCTTCGAGCAGCCTCCGCCTTGCTGCCTCCTACTTCAGCCAATATGCGAGCAATGGTCTCTCTTTCATCTTCCGGCCGCGTCAGAGTCCGATAGTATGGTCGCACCAGTGCCAGTTCAGGTAATTTTGCAGTGGGTGCGGACTCCGGCATATGCCTGATTTCTGGAGGCAAGTGATGCAACTGAATATTTGAATCGTCAGCATGAACCATGGCGTATTCCATTGCATTGTATAGTTGCCTGATATTGCCTGGCCAGTTATAGGCTTCAAGCGCGAGTAGCGCTTCATGGGCAAGTCTCATTCCACCCCGCTTGTACCGATTACCGAGATCGAGGAGCAGTTTGTTCGCAATCATGGGGATATCTTCTTTGCGATCTCTCAGCGCCGGGACATGCAATGGGATAACGCGCAGGCGATAGTAAAGATCTTCTCGAAACTGTCCCCGCTCGACCATGAGTGCTAAGTTTCGATGCGTAGCAGCAATCACTCGAACGTCAACCTTACGGGTATTATTTTCACCGAGCCGGACTATTTCACGCTCCTGTAGTACGCGTAGGAGTTTTGCTTGCATTCCAGCCGGGATGTCGCCGACTTCATCCAACAACAGCGTGCCACCTT
>JAZJZG010000069.1:5781-7424 GCA_040389995.1 Pseudomonadota bacterium
ATATTTGCCGCACCTGTAAATGCCCCTTTGGAATAACCAAACAGTTCTGACTCGAGTAAATGCTCTGGCAGGGCTGCGCAGTTCACCGGAATAAATGGTTTGTGGCTACGATTAGAATTGTCGTGTAACGACTTGGCTACCAGTTCTTTTCCTGTACCACTCTCGCCAGTAATCAGCACGGTGGCATTGCTGGATGCAATACGAAGTATTTGTGAATAAAGTTTCTGCATGGCGGGGCCATGGCCAACCATGCGGCCAAGTTGTAGGCGCTCCGAAACCTCTTGTTCTAGCGCGACCTCGTGCGAGCGATCACGCAAAATAATGGCCGCATGCAGCGAGATAGACTCCTCCGGCGGTAGCAATATAGCCCACATACGCAGGAAAATAGGGGTGCGCCCTAGCCGCTGCAGCATGATGTCCTGAGGGCCGTTGTATTCCTTACTGTCGGGCGTTAGCGCACAACACCCTTGCTCTTCGCACCTACGCGCACATGCTGTTCCACTAAAGACGCTAGGACAAAGCTGGCCAATCATCTGGTTATTTTCATAACCCAGCAGCAGCAATGCCGAACGGTTAACGGCAATTACCTTACGGTCTTTATCCAGAAACAGCACACCCTCCTCCAGGCTATCCAGAAACATATTCAGCGTAGGTAGTGTCATCATGGCCACAGTTCATCCGTTAACAATTAACGTTCACATTAACGTTAATTGTTAACAAATGCAAATATTACATCTCCTAACATTTATATAAATTACCTTATATAACAACAACATAATAATTTGGCAGGGTTTTTGCTAAAGATTTATTATAAATACATCTTAACTGTTCTAAGGAATTAGAGATGATCGGTACACGATTAGCATTTTCAGCGATTTCTCACTTGAAAAATGTGGCGCTCGTCATAGCGTTACTAGCAACCACGACAACTGCGTGGGCGGAAAAACGCACATTTGATATGACCATTGAAGACACTAAAATGACCTTGGTCGACAAGCAGCAGTTTCACACTTTTGCCTATAACGGCCAAGTTCCTGGCCCACTGATCCATGTCAAGGAAGGCGATGAAGTCACCATCAATGTGAACAACCTCACCACCCTGCCACATACTATCCACTGGCATGGGCTGTTACAAAAGGGTACTTGGCAAATGGATGGAGTGCCGGATACCACGCAAGCAGCAATCAAACCTGGAGACACTTTTACCTACAAATGGGTGGCCGAGCCGTCTGGCACCATGTGGTATCACTGCCATGTAAATGTGAATGAACACGCAGCGATGCGTGGCATGTTTGGGCCATTGATCATTGACCCTAAGGATCCAAAACCAATCGAGAAAAAAGTAACAAAAGATTACATCATGATGTTTTCCGACTGGGCCTCCAAATGGGCCTTCAAACCTGGCGAGGGTGGGGTTCCAGGTGATGTGTGGGATTACTTCACTATTAACGGCAAGGCTTTTCCTGACACTCAGCCAATACGTATTTCGAAAGGAGACGTTGTGCGTATCCGCCTAGTCGGTGCCGGTGAATTTACCCATTCCATCCATATTCACGGCCACGTTTTCCTGGTGGCATTCAAGGATGGGCGGCCGCTGAGTAGCCCTTATGAAGCCGACACTATCGCTGTACACCCGGGCGAAC
>JAZJZG010000070.1:0-6173 GCA_040389995.1 Pseudomonadota bacterium
GTGATGTCACCGCTCCAGTCGGTGTTGCCACTGATGTAATTGCTACCTTTTACTAGATTCTGGCTAATGAAAAACTGCTTAATGGCATCATCAGTCAATCTGCCTTTAGCGTTCACACGTATGACTTTATCTTTGCCTGAAGCCAGGTTGAATGCCAGTGGCGCACCAAAGGCTGCTGCTTTGATATTTTTCGCGGTTAGGCTGTTTTCAGTAAACTCCAGCAAGCCGTTGATACGACTGATTGCAGGAATATCCGGACTTTCCATTGCGCCATTGGTAATTTGGTAGGCACCTTTATATTCCGCTCTTTCAATATCATTTAAAGGTATTTTCAGGCTTAGGTTAAGTTTAGCTTGGCCGCTGGTTTTTAAATCGTCAGTAAACCCTTGGGTCAGTGTAGCTACCGGGCTATTATTCACAAACTTGATGCCATCTACTACTTGGCCTTTAAGTTCGCTTACAATATTTAAAATAGGATCATCGGCATCCAATTGTGCGATGGTCGTTTTGCTAGTCACAATCTGGTTGTTGAACACATGACCGCTATTGGCATTAAGCTCCATGCGTTTGCCCTCAAACAGCAAATTGATGCCTAAGCCTTCTACCAATGGCCAGCCTGTGCCGTATTCGATGACACCATCGTTGATTTTTGCCGTCACTCTAAATAAGCCCAATTTGCTGTCTAGATTGTTTTTATTATCCACGAATGGAAAGTCAGCTAAACGACCTTTAACCGTGAGGTTAATATCTTTGATGTGCCCTGCTAGAATTGATGTATCTAGCCAATGCAGGGTGTTTTTACCTAATATGGTCGGGTAGTAGAATGGTGCATACTTGGCATCGCCATGCTCAAATTTAGCTTTTAGATCAAGGTAGCCACCCTTGTTGCCATCCATGATGTAATGACCATCAAGCGTGCCAGTTAAATGGGGGCTGCTGATATTTAGCTTGCTGACGTCGACCTTAGCTATTTTGCCCGTGTTGGTGTCCTGAATACTCCAATTCACTTCGCCGTCTAGCTTACTGGCGGGAATTGGCCAGCGTAAAATATCTTTAAAATCCAGCTTGGCATTTTGTGTATGCAGTGTGAGTTTTCCGCTATTTTGGTTGGCTTGAATCTCACCGGTTAAATTATCAAAGCCCGGTATTTTTTCATAAGCCAACATGTTTAAGCTATTAAATTTGCTGTTGAATTGGTAGGTTTTTGTGGTGGACTGGGTGCCTTGCCAATTAAGCACTAGATTATCTAAGCTACCGGTAGGAGCCAGGCTCGTGATGGTTTGCAATGTTTCGGCGGACAATGGCAATTGCGCCAGATAAGGGGTAATGCTGGCTAAGCTGATATGTGTGAGTTTTACACTAAGTGCTTTATAGCCTTGCGCGCTCTCAATGGCAGTTTCGGTATAAGTGGCGGCCAGATCTTGCAGGCTTAAACCGCTGTTGGTACTAAATGTTAAATGCTCAACGTTAAAAGACTGTCCTGTACTTGGCTTACCTGTATGCCCGGTACTTAAGTTCGTCCAGTTAAGTTTGCCGGCTAATTTATTCAGTAAAATTGGCGCTACATCTGGCTTAAGCTGCATCTGTACATGTTCTAAAGACACGTCACTCGTCATAGAGCGGAGCTGGCGATCAGAAAAATCAAGCACAGTCTTAGTTGTGCCGGTGCCAGACTGTATATCGACAGGATAATCAAGCCAGGGTTTGAATGCGGCGATATTGGCGTTTTTCAACTCTAATGACAGGTTGCCATTCCACTCTTCAGTATGGCTAACATCATTGCCATACAGATTGCCGCTAATAATAATCGGGTTGTTAGTGCCGACCGATGGCAAGGCGCTTAGTGTAATACGGTGGCCTTTAATTAAGCTTTTCCAGGGCGGGCTGAATATTTCCACATTCAGTTTATCTAAACTCAGGCTTGGCGCACCACGCATCTCATCTAGCCATACTACCTTGGCATCCAGTACTTCTAATCTGGTTTGTCGCAGTAGCCAGTTAGGTAAATCGGGTTTAGATGCGCCACGCATGCTGATGCCGCCGACAAAAACCTCGCCGCTGGCAACACGCCGGATTGTAAGCTCAGGTGCACGTATCACGAGTTTTGCAAGATGCGTCTCCAGCAATGGGATACTTAACCAGGATAAAGATACTTCGGTATTTTTAAGCTGTAAAGCCGGGCGATTCTGTGCGTCGAAAATATCAATGTTAGATAAAGACAGATGCGGGTTGATACCTTGCCAGCCCGCTTTAATGCTGCCTATAATGACTTTTTGTTTGCTTGATTGACTAGCGAAGTCGGCAATTTTATCTTTATATTGGTCTATGTTGGGCAATACTAAGAATTGAATGGCTAACGCGACAATCAGCACAATCACCACGGCGATGCCGAGCAGCCAAAATAAGAAACGATAAATCCAAAGCAGAGATTTTTTGACCATAGGTAACGGAGCTGTAGACTTTATTGTGCGGCTGATTTTAATAGGTTAGCACTATATAACCTTATTTATATTACAGCGATTCGACTTTAAATGAGAATAACGATTGTTTGCCATTTTACTGCAATATGTACCACTACGAATGTTTTGTTCAATACCTCACTCGCTAAATGCAGGTAAAGATATGTTAAGAGTATCGCACGAATGATTTAGAATAACGTGCTTTATCAACTTCGGCTGACAAGTCATTTTATTTTAGATGGTTACCCCTTGATTCAATTCAAACAACTTACTTTAGTCCGCGGCTTAAAAATACTCATTCAAGCCGCCTCGCTGCAATTGCACCCAGGTCATAAAGTGGGGCTTACCGGTGCAAATGGCGCTGGTAAATCCTCTCTATTTGCCTTGTTGCGCGGTGAAATGCATCTGGAGTCTGGTGATCTAGACATGCCAGCGACATGGGTAATTGCCCATGTTGCACAAGAAACGCCGGCACTTGCCATGCCCGCAATTGAATTTGTTTTGGATGGTGATGTTGAGCTGCGCAATATTGAAGCAGCATTGGCGGATGCCGAATCGAATCACAAGGGCGAGTTGATTGCGGAGTTGCACAATCGTCTGATGGATATTGATGGTTACAGTGCCAAAGCGCGTGCGGCGGAGTTATTGAATGGCCTAGGCTTTAGCCAAGCTGGCTTACAGCAGCCGGTGTCTACATTTTCTGGCGGTTGGCGCGTGCGTTTGAATCTGGCTAGAGCTTTGATGTGCCGCTCCGATTTATTACTGCTGGATGAGCCGACCAACCATCTAGACTTAGATGCGGTCATCTGGTTGGAAGGCTGGCTACAAAGCTATCGCGGTACGTTGTTGCTGATTTCACATGACCGGGATTTTCTAGACGCTATCGTCAACCACATTGCACATATTGAGCAGCAAACGCTGACCTTGTATCGCGGCGGATATTCAGATTTTGAGCGTCAACGGGCAGAGAAGCTGGCACTGCAACAAGCCATGTTTGAAAAACAGCAACGCAAGGTTAGCCATTTACAAAGCTATATTGACCGTTTTCGTGTGCAAGCAACTAAAGCGCGTCAGGCGCAGAGCCGTATCAAAGCTTTAGAGCGCATGGAGATGATTTCTGCCGCCCATGTAGATTCACAGTTTAATTTCGAGTTTAGAGCGCCCGTTGCCGCGCCAGACCCGTTGTTAGTGCTAGATGACATGTCTGTAGGCTATAACGATATAGCCTTAATCAAAGATATCGCTCTGGCTATTCGGCCGGGCGAGCGATTAGGTCTGCTAGGCCGTAATGGCGCAGGTAAAACCACGCTCATTAAATTACTGGCAAATGAATTAAAGCCTTTGAGCGGTAAGCGTGTTGAAGGCAAAGATCTGAACATCGGTTACTTTGCGCAACATCAGCTTGAGCAATTGCGCCCGGATGAATCGCCATTGCAGCATATGCTAAAGCTTGATCCGCTTACCCGTGAGCAAGAGCACATGAATTATCTGGGTGGCTTTGACTTCAAGGGCGATATGGCAAGGTCACCTTGTGCTAACTTTTCTGGTGGCGAAAAGTCACGTTTAGCTTTGGCATTGCTGATTTGGACACGGCCTAATTTGCTGTTATTAGATGAACCGACCAATCATCTGGACTTGGAAATGCGCCATGCATTGACGTTGGCGCTACAAGATTACGAAGGTGGCGTGATCTTGGTCTCGCATGATAGGGCGTTGCTACGCGCAACTTGTGACCAGTTTATATTGGTGGCAGATGGGCAGGCAGCGCAGTTTGAGGGTGATTTAGATGATTACAGCCTATGGTTAAGCGAGCAACGTTTGAAAGAAAAACAAGCTACGCAAGTTGCCGACGACAAAGTGAATAAAAGTAGCAATGTTGTAAATCGCGCTTTCAATAAGGCAGAGCGGCAGGCTAGAATCGCTGAACGTCGGCCTTTAGTCAAAGAGCTGGAGCAGTTAGAGCTGAATATCAGCCAGTGGCAAGCGGATAAGAAAGCATGTGATGAACGCCTGAATGACAGCACGCTTTACAGCGCAACAGACAAGTCGGAGTTACAGGCTTTATTGAAAAAACAAGCTGAGTTAGCGAATCAAATAGAAGTTTCTGAAGAACGTTGGCTGGAATTGCATGAATTGCTAGAGGCGATTCCTCAGATTTGAAATAGCACTGATTTGGATGGTGCTGATTTGAATGGCACTGATTATTCTAACCGAGTCATGAAATAAAATGGAGGCGATCAATAATGGGTAAAAGCCGACTGGAAGCATTTAGTGATGGCGTGATTGCTATCATCATCACCATTATGGTGCTGGAACTGAAGGTGCCGCACGGCACGGATTTTGCGTCGCTTAAACCACTGTTACCAGTGTTTTTAAGCTATGTATTGAGTTTTGTGTACATAGGAATTTACTGGAATAACCATCATCACATGCTGCACATGGTTAAACATGTCACGGGCGCTATGTTGTGGAGTAATTTACATCTGCTCTTTTGGTTGTCTTTATTACCTTTTGTCACTGGCTGGATGGGCGAGAATCATTTTGCAGCGCTACCCTTAGCCATGTATGGTGTGGTGTTAATGATGGCCGGATTTGCTTATTGGCTACTACAACAAACGATTATTAGCAGTCAGGGTGCAAACTCTGCGTTAGCGCAGGCGGTGGGGTTTGATATCAAAGGTAAGCTTTCTGTCGTTTTATACTTACTGGCCATAGGAGCGACTGTTTTTTCTCCGTGGCTGGCCGCCATGATATATGCTTTCGTTGCCTGCATGTGGTTAGTGCCAGATAAACGCATAGAGCATGCGTTGACTGAATAGTTTTTTTTGCAGCAGAGAGTTTTTAAGTAATGGTTTTTAAAGATTAAGGACATTTAATGGAAATACGATATTCAAAACGCATCAAGCTGATGCATGCTTTATGTTTAGCTGATACGTTGCGCGATGATGAAGCCAAGCCCAATACCGACCTGAATCAATACGACGCGTTAGCCGCAGCTGACTATTTAAGTTGCTATATTACCTTTAAAGCGATTCAGGCTGCCGACCGTTCACCTTTGGCCGAGCGTACCGAGAAGTTCGATATGCTGAGTGTGTATCAAGCCTACGCATTACTGAGCTATGCTTTTCTGACTATGCCCTTAACGCAAGAAGATATCGCACCTAACTTGCAAGTTGCGCAAATCACCATTGCAAAAACCTTGTTTGCTGGTTTACCAGATGCAGAGCTGATGGAGATTATTGAGTCTGGCTTTAATAAGTTTCAATTGATTGGCGATGCAGAAGCCGAGCACTGGGTGCAGTTTAGGGAGAACCTGGATAAGTTGACCGTGGCCTTTGTGATTGCTGGCACCGATGATGAAAGCCCGCATGAAAAAGAGGAGATATTGCCGCTGTTTGGCCAGTTGCTCAGCCAGCTTTGTGAGGCATTTGAGAGTGAATGATAAAAACACCTGGTAGATGTTTATCTATCAGGTGTTTTTACTGTGAGCTAGATTTAAGAATAGCTAGATTAAGCGTTGCACTAAAGGACTGCTGGCTGATTGTGTAAATCCTGCGCTGTCGGCTCCGCTGCGTTCAGTGTCATGGTCTGCCCGCGAGCCAAAGTCGCGACCAAAACCTGGTCTATGCATTTTATGCTCGCGCACTTTCGTACGTTGCTCTGGTGTTAGTATTGCAAAAATCTTCGCATTATTGCGTGCATGCGTCATGATTT
>JAZJZG010000071.1:0-393 GCA_040389995.1 Pseudomonadota bacterium
TTACTGATTTTTGGTATTGCTGAGTTTGGCCGTATGCTTTATCAGTATAACGCACTGGTTAAAAGTGTAAGGGACGGTGCCAGATTTTTATCTGTTTATAGTTCCTCTGACACCACAAATTATCCTACTCATCTAACAGAAGCCAAGTGCATCGTTGTATATGGCAACAAAACCTGCGCTGGTAGCAAACTTGTGACTGGATTAAATACGACTAACGTCACCATCACACAACCAGCTAGTGGCACCATGAAAATGGTAACAGTGACAGTGACGGGTTTTAACCTTGGCTATATCACAAAGTACTTTGCAAACAATATTACTTTCGGTGACATTAGCAATACCATGAGGCAGACCCAATCATGAAGCACGGTTTTCAGAAAAATCCGCTCAGGC
>JAZJZG010000071.1:403-2923 GCA_040389995.1 Pseudomonadota bacterium
TTGGCGTCAGTTGAGTTTGCGCTAATTGCCTCTTTGTTTTTTGCAGTGCTGTTTGGCATTGTTGAGGTTGGACGCGTGTTGTATTACCTGAATGCGGCCACAGAAGCTACCCGATTAGGTGCACGCGTTGCCGTAGTATGCGATATGAATGCTTCCGCTATTAAAACCAGAATGCAAGGCATGCTACCTATTTTAACAAACGCTAGTATAAATGTCGCTTATTTGCCCAGTGGCTGCAATCAAACTACTTGCGAAACGGTTACTGTGAGCATTATTCCCGGCAGTCTGACGGTGAATACTTTTATTCCGTTTTTACCTTTCTCAGTGACTATGCCTGATTTTAGCAGCACATTGCCACGTGAAAGCTTAAGCAGCACTGCTTATGGAAATAATACTTTGTGTAATTGATTTTAGGATACCTAACGTATAAAAGCTTTTTAAAACATTAACCTGAACAATTAAAAAAAGAAATGGATACATAAAATGAAAGCGTTAGTAATATCTCATAGTAATGACGTAATTGAAAAAATCACAGGATTATGCACAGCGCATAATCCTGTGATTTCAGTGACTGGTATGCAAGGCAGTTTGCTGGATGCCATGCAACGCTTAGCTTTAGAGGTGCCACATTGGGTAATTCTGGATACGTCCAATATCAATCTCAATGAAATAGATATGTTAGATAGGTTTAGTTCGCAATATCCTCAGGTGGCTTTTATATTGCTGACACAAATTCAGTCACCAGAAATGCTCTTGCAGGCCATGCGCGTTGGTGTACGAGAAGTTTTGACGTTGCCCTTGGATTCCCAGGCATTTTATAAAGCGATTGAACGCACTAAAGTAAAGGTCAGTGGATTATCCAGTAGAAATTGTCAAATAATTTCTATCATTGCCTGCAAGGGCGGTAGCGGCACTACCTTTATTGCTACTAATCTTGGCTATGCTTTGGCTGAATCTTTACATAAAAAAGTGCTATTGATAGACCTGAATCCTTATTTTGGCGACGCTGCTTTATATGTTACAGAGAAAAAACCTACAGTAACGTTTACAGATGTGTGCTCACAGATAGGGCGATTTGATGCTAGCTTACTAGAGTCAAGCTTGATTCATGTCACTCCTAATTACAGCGTACTGGCAGCGTCAGAAGACCCGGTGCATGCATCTGACATCAAACCTGAGCATATCGATACCATTTTGCGACTGGCGCGTAATCATTATGACTTCATCATTCTTGATGTGGGTCGGCAAATTGATGCAATTACAGTGCATGCCCTAGATAACTCTGACTTAATTTATCCTGTATTGCAATTGGTGATGCCTTACATTCGTGATGGCCGCAGACTGCTGGATATTTTCCGCTCTCTTGGCTACAAGCGTAATAAAAGCCATCTCATTGTTAACCGCTATGAGAAGGGCGGTAAATTGG
The DNA here is from genome assembly GCA_040389995.1 of Pseudomonadota bacterium. Lineage (GTDB taxonomy): Bacteria > Pseudomonadota > Gammaproteobacteria > Burkholderiales > Methylophilaceae > Methylotenera. The sequence goes on from JAZJZG010000071.1 coordinate 1,830, forward strand.
GCCTGAACGATATGTTAAAAGCGCTAGATGTGGATGTTGCATTGACGATACCTAACAACTATATGGCGGTTACTGATTCAATTAATCAGGGGGTGCCAATTTTGAAATTTGCACCTAATAGTACTGTAGCAAAAAGTTTATTAGCTTTTGCCAAGCAACTGGCTAATCATGAGGATATTGCAGATAAAAAGGGTTTTTTTGGCAGGGTCTTTGGGCACTGATACACGAACTATACAGGTCCAGAGTTTACGAATTTGTTAAATATACTGAATTTTGATCAGTAGTTAAGGCAGGTAAATATGTCATTAAGAGAACGACTTTCTAATACAGATGGACAAACTCGACTAACCAGCAATGACGGCGGTTTAGTGAATGGTGCCTATCAAGAATTGAAAAAAAATGTTCATCAGGCAGTTTTGGATCGAATTGATCTTGAACGTCTGCAGAAGCATACGGAAGAGCAGTTTAAGCAAGAACTGTCCCTGCTGGTTGGGCATATTGTTGACGAAGAAGGAATAGCGCTCAATCAGAATGAACGCCGCAACCTACTGTTAGATATCCAATATGAAATGCTTGGCTACGGCCCATTGGAACCGCTACTGAAAGACCCAAGTATTTCAGATATTCTGGTTAATACTTACAAGCAGGTATTTGTAGAACGTCAAGGTAAGTTGGAGTTAACAGATGTTACTTTTCACGACAACGCGCACCTATTAAAAATTATAGAAAAAATTGTTTCACGCATCGGTCGTAGGGTTGATGAATCTAGTCCTATGGTAGATGCACGTCTACCTGACGGCTCCCGTGTGAATGCAATTATCCCGCCTTTGGCAATAGATGGCCCTATGTTATCAATCCGCCGTTTTGCGGTGAATCCACTTTCAATAGATGATCTTTTGAAATTTAGGAGCGTCACACCGCCGATGGCACAACTTATTCAAGCTTTGGCACAAGCTAAGATCAATATTCTTATATCTGGCGGTACGGGTAGTGGAAAAACGACACTGTTGAATGTGATGTCGGGCTTTATTCCTGAAAGTGAGCGGATAGTGACGATTGAAGATGCCGCAGAGTTACAAATGCGCCAGATACAT
>JAZJZG010000072.1:0-4084 GCA_040389995.1 Pseudomonadota bacterium
CCAGGTTTTTAGCTTGTTGTTTCTAACTTTGCCAGCAAATACCCTAGCCCACGTATCGTACGTATCTCAATGTCAAAAACGTTTAATTTCTTGCGTAAACGAGAGACGTTCACCTCCACGGCATTCTCGCTCATCTCTTCGTCCCAGCTACACAGATGCTCCAAGATTTTGGCTTTGCTTACGACTTTAGTCGCTTTTAATATCAATAGCTCAAGTAACGCAGCTTCGCGTGCAGACAGTGACAAAGTGACCTCATTCACCATACATTGCCGACTAGTAGTATCAAAAACCAAGTCACCAAAACTGATTTTTGCACTACCGCCAGATACGCCACGGCGAATCAAGGCACGCACGCGTGCTTCTAATTCAGCCAGTTCGAATGGCTTGGCTAAATAATCATCGGCACCTAAATCCAGCCCTTTTACACGGTTTTGTATATCTTCCAACGCTGTGAGTATCAGCACCGGCGTATTGTTACCACGCCCGCGCAAACGTTTTAATACTTCAAAACCATTCAATTTAGGCAAACCTAAATCCAGCACAATCACGTCATACTCTTGATAGGTCAGCAACTGGTTTGCACTTTCCCCATCCGCCATCACATCAACGGCATAACCTAACTTGGTGAAAGATCGCTCCAGGCCATCTTTCAGGATCAAATCATCTTCAACTAATAATAAGCGCATGTTAACTACGGTGTCCTAATCATCATACTTAGCTAATCTTCGTTTACTAAGAATGCAGCCAATTTAAAGTATGGGCATGAATGAAATATATATTAAAAAAATAGTAAATCGAATATTGTCAGCTTAGTGTCAGCTTCACGGAGTAAATTACATTCCATGGACGCAGATGAAGTTTAACGAATCTCGACCAAGTACCAAATAAGCAGTACAGAATTTTTACACTTTACCTTAATTTTTGGAGATTGAAATGAACAAATTTTTAACTACACTTTTAGCTACAGCTTTATTATCATTAGGTACAGCTACATTTGCAGCTGATGCAGCTCCAGCAGCTGAACCAGCAAAAGCTGAAGCACCTGCTGCTGCAACGCCTGCTGCTGAAACAGCAAAACCAATGAAAAAACATACACACAAACATCATGCTAAAAAAGCAGTTGAAGCAGCTCCAGCAGCTGAAGCACCAGCAGCTAAATAAGTTTAAAACTTAAATAGTTAAACAGCATACATGAGATTGACGTTGTGAATCTCATGTAATAAAAAAGGGCAGATTCCTGCCCTTTTTTATTACATTTTCTAGCTAATGCATCGTTAAGCTAAAGCTAGTATTTCTTAGTCAACGTCAGCGCAATATCTTGTCGCTTCATATCTAACCTACTTAAAGCACTCATACCTAACAGCACCATGGATGGCGAGCCACCTTCCACTACGTTAGCCTCAACCTGACTCAATGTAATACTACCGATTTTAAGATTAGCAATAGTCACGTGATACGCCGTCACCATGCCACTCGCTGTGTTCAGTTGCACTGGCGTACCACTTTTATAATCAATATTAGCAAACTTAGCATCGCCGCTATTCAGCGCTACTGAAGTAGCGCCGGTGTCTAATAAAAACTTAAGTGTAGCGCCATTAATCTGGCAGTCTGAAACAAAATGTCCATCAGCATTCGCATATAACGTAACACTAGCGTTGGCACTGGCTGCACTGCCACCTACCGAAGCTGCCTGCCCCATGCCTAACTGCCTAGTTTTGCCTTCAATCAACAAAGTGGCGGCCGTACTGTTTGCTGTGAGCAACTTAACACCGTCACTAGTTTGGCCAATACTCAAGGTTTTAGGTTTTCCGCCATTAATGATGACTACGGCTTTATCACTAAATAACCCAACAATATTGACCTGCGTATCCGCCATGCAAACACTGGTCACGAACATGCTGAATAACAAAAGATTAAATTTGAGAATAATCGTTTTATTCAATCCAGCACGTATGTTCATCTAAACATTCCTTGTGTGTTGCTGATTTTTATCTGACTGCTGATTTTGACTTAATTTCAAGCCTAATCCTATCACCAATAAGCCTAACAATGGGCATATAGCCGCCAGCATAAAGGTGACTTGCCCACCCAGATACTGTAGTGCAAAACCACCTACTAAGCCGCCAACAGTACCGCCAACGCCATAAGCCACACTGTTATAGATCGCCTGACCTTTAGCTTGGTGACGCCCGCTGAAAAACTGCGTGACTACTTCTACCGCTGCAGCATGAAAGCTGCCGAATGTCGCGGCATGCAAGCTTTGCGCTAAAATTAACCACCAAACATTATCGACGGCAGCGCCAATTAAACTAAACCGAATCACGGCTAATCCTAAACTAATCATCAGGATAGTCTTTAAACTAAAACGCGCCATAATTTTTGGCATCAGCATGAAGATACAAATTTCACAGATGACGCCTACCGCCCACAGCAAACCTATCATGCCCTTGCTATAGCCATGCTCACTCAGATAAATCGAGTAAAAGTTATACAGCACACCATGCGCAGTCACCATAAATGAGCAGCCCACTAGCAACGCGATAACATTGCGTTGCTTAATGACTTGCCAGATAGAAAAATGGTCGTGCGCGTGTGGCTTTACCTTGGGATCAGGCAAGGTAAATGAAAGTGCAAACAATGTCACTTGCACCACCAGCACAAACCACAACAAGCTTTTAATGCCAGCAAAATCAATTAAAAAGCCTAATATCACTGCTGCCACAATAAAGCCCAGCGAGCCCCACATGCGAATTCGGCTGTAATGTCCGTTGGTTGTAGCTAAATGGGCTAATGTGAGCGATTCTGCTAACGGCAGGGTAGAACTGGTAAACAGGCTTAATGCCGCCATCACCGCAAACAGCCAGAAAAAGCCATGTGCCCAAAATACCGCAGTAAAGCCACACAAACCTAGAAAAGCGGTCAATCTAATCCATTGCGCACGCTTACCCGTGTGGTCTGCCAGCCATCCCCAAAAATTAGGCGCGAAGATACGGCTGATTTGGAATAACGACATCAAAATGCCGATATCTGCCACCGTAAACTGCTCAGACTTTAGATATAAGCCCCAGTAGGGCGTGAACGCCCCGACAAAGAAATAATAAAAGAAATAAAAACGGGAAAGTTTAAAATGCAGGGATTGACGATGTGTGTGACTCACTGATGGCTATAGCCTCGGGATATTTGTCACTACATCGGCGTTTTGCGCACGGTGACGTAAAGCATGATCCATCAGCACCAGTGCCAGCATTGCCTCGGCAATCGGCGTGGCGCGTACGCCTACACACGGGTCATGTCGACCGGTAGTTTGCATCGTCACCGCATGGCCATCTTTATCAATCGAACGACGTTCTTGTGGAATACTTGAGGTTGGTTTTAACGCGATATTCACACGTATCTCTTGTCCTGTAGAAATGCCGCCCAACACGCCACCCGCATGGTTGCTCACAAAACCTTGCGGCGTCATTTCATCGCCATGCTCACTACCACGCTGTGCGATACTGGCAAAACCAGCGCCAATTTCCACGCCTTTGACAGCGTTAATGCTCATCATGGCATGGGCGATATCTGCATCCAACCTATCAAACACTGGCTCACCCCAACCCACAGGCAGACCCTCTGCCACTACGGTAATTCGTGCACCAACCGAGTCGCGCTCAGCACGAATTTTATCGAGATACGCTTCTAATTGCGGCAATACGCTGGTATTGGGTGAAAAAAACGGGTTATCGTTGATGCAATCCCAAGTCTCGAACGGAATCTCTATTTCACCCAGTTGACTCATATAGCCACGCACAGTGACACCAAAACGCTCACTTAGCCATTTTTTAGCAATAGCACCAGCAGCCACGCGCACCGCCGTTTCTCTGGCGCTGGAACGACCACCGCCACGATAATCACGCACACCATATTTTTGGCTATAAGTGTAATCTGCATGACCAGGCCTAAAAGTGTCCATGATCTTACTGTAATCCTGGCTACGCTGATCGGTATTGCGTATCAACAACCCGATAGGCGCGCCGGTAGTCTTGCCTTCAAACACGCCTGATAATATTTCGACTGCATCAGCCTCCTGGCGCTGCGTCAC
>JAZJZG010000073.1:0-4073 GCA_040389995.1 Pseudomonadota bacterium
TTGTTCAGTATTATTTAACTTCGGTTGATCAGGATATGCTCGCAAACCCTCTGGCAGCAATATTTTCTTGCTTAAATCTGGCAATTGCCCTGCAGTAAGTTGTTCTGCACTAAGCCCCAGATGCCAAGTAACAGGGTCTCCCACATGAATTTCTCCTTGATTGGGTAGCCATGCTTCCTTCAGGCTAACATTTTTCGCAGGTAGCCAGTTCTCTCCATACATGCTTACGGGACGTGGTTTTACATTTAATAAAATGGCGGCCCCAGTTAATTGAATTGGCTTAGTGGCGTTTAACATCCCTGCAAATGGATTGCGGCCAAATATGTTACCGAAAATCTGATCGTTGCTAAATGGATCTGAATTACTACTATCATCCGGTATCTGTGCATTTAAAACAGGACCATCTATGTGTATCTGTCCGCTATGCTGAGGGAATAATAAGTATTTTCTAGTAATCACCTTAAAATTCTTTCCTCTTTGATTCTCACTAGTCTGTTGATCTTTCCCTAATTGCTGGATCAATACATCATTATTTGCCTGAAACTCTAAGTTGGCTTCATAAATAGGTTTATCAAAATATAGCTTCACAGTCAGGACTGCAGCCGCCTGAACATAAATCTGTTTCTGGTCTAAATTAGTAGTAATGAATATATCGCGTTGAACGCCATCTACAATCGCATTACCAGCTTGCCTTGATTGACTTGCTGTATCGACAGTTATATTAAATGCGGGGGTAGATTGCTTATTCCAAGTTATCGCAGGTATTTGCAACTGACCAGCCCGTTTTGGCCTTAGCACTAAAGACAATTGAGTCTGCGAACTCATTTTGCTGTTAATTATTTGAATACTTGTATTCTTATTTTGCCCAACAATCTGGAAGTCCTGATTAAGCTGGCTTATGTCTGGTTCAGTGTCAGTTTGCCCATCATATTCCAAGGTCAATCGAATAGCCTCTCCTTGAGTAATATGGTTTTGATCAAGCGAGGCATTAACGGCTGCTGAAGCAGAAAACATTAATCCGAGTAAACTTATGCCTATGAAAAATTGGAGTATAAGTTTCATTGCCCTCTACCCTGCTGTCTAATAATATGCTCTATTAAAAACTTACGACGCAACAAACCACCGGGGTCATCAGGAATTTGTTGTAGCCATTGCTCCAGTGCAAGTTGCTGTTCGGTTTCTGGTTTTCCGGAAGCAGATGGATAGTTTTCTTTTCCCGTTTGGGGTTGTGTTAAAGAGATATCTGTATTTTGTCCTACCTGATTTTTATTGTGCTGCGTCGAATCGTTTTTAGAAACAGATTTATCAGTATTGCTATTATCATTCTTTTTATCAGCTCTGGTAGAGTCTAATGTTCCCTGCGCTGCTCGCTGGTTATTTTTACCTTTTTGCTGCTGCTCCTTGCCTTGCTGCTCCTTGCCTTGCTGATCCTTTGTTTGTTTTTGACCTAATGCCTTGGCAACTAATGCACGGTTGTGCAGCGCATCCTTATTATTTGGGTCCTGTTTCAAAGCCGTATCATAAGCTTTGATTGCTTCCTGCAGTTGTCCTGCATATGCAAGCGCATTGCCACGATTATAATGACTATGAGTATCATTAAACTCCATAAAATCTTTTGCAGCTTTTTGATAATCACCCGCTAACAATTCAGCATAAGCCTTGCTTCTATGGTCTTGATAAGTCTTGGCAGCTTCTGCTGCACGACCTTGATGTATCAACTGCGCACCTTGCTGATTGGCATTGCGCCACAAATAATCCCATATACTTCCTGCTTGTACATCTATTGCGAACGCCAACAGGATTACCACTGTACAACCATGCCTAATTAATCCCTTGCGCATCATAGCCAGCCACGCCTTGCCAGCAAAGCGGCAATTATAAGCAGCAGCGGCAATAGCCAGATTCCCCCATCTAGCCTTCTAGTAACCTGAAAACTCTTATTTTCCGTCATCTGACTAATTTGGTTATTACTAGCTTGTAAGGCATCAATCAGGCTAGGGAGTTGAGCAATATTTACATACCGCCCACCTCCTGATGATGCTAACTGCTCCAATTGATCAATATTGATAAAGCTGGAATTTTGTGTATTAGCCTTGCTACCGTTAGACACGCTCTGATGTCTAAGATTACTACTTGATTGATTACCAACTCCCACTACGTTAACGGTAATATTGTTCGATTTAAGTTTTTTTGCAATCGCTAAAGCGGCGGCTGGGTCATCAAAGCCATCTGTCACCACCACGATTTGCGGCTTATTTCTTCCTACTTTATTTATTAGCAATTCTGCTTGTTGAAGTGCAGGCGTAAGATTATCGCCAGCGCTGGGCATGATTTCAGGGGTTAATGGTGGCAATAAAGCACGTATCGTCGCTACGTCATCAGTAATAGGTGTGACCGTAAAAGCCTCATCACTAAAGGCAACCAAACCAACTCGCGCGTCCTTAGCTGCATTAAGCAAATCATCCAAGGCATAGCGCGCTCTCGTCACTCTATTTGGGTTGATGTCGGTAGAGAGCATTGATGGAGACAAATCATAGACTAGCACCCAGGCGTTCTGACCTCGGTAGGCTAAAGCAGGTGCCTGTTGCCAGCTAGGCCCAGCTAAAGCCAACAATCCTAAAGTCCATACAAGCGCTAACCAAGACCAGGGTGAAGACCTTTTTTTATTACCTTCGTCCAAGCTGAGAGTTGGCAATAATACAGGATCAATTATTTGCGACCAGTTTCCTTGATTGTTATGGCTTTTTGCTAGCCAGAACACGATTGCCCAAGCAATGGGAATGCATATCAACCATAGTGGGCGTAAAAAAATAAAATGTGAGATTAAATCCATTGTCTTCTATCCCACACTACCGCTGGAACACTTAGCAGCAGAGCTAATGCCAGCGGCCAATAGAACCACTCATCACGAGGACGGTACCACTGCTGCCGCCCATTACTAGGTTCCAACTGATCGATACGTGTGTACACTTTTGCCAAATCCTGCATATCTGCCGCGCGAAAGTACTCTCCTCCTGTTGTCCGTGCAATATTCTTAAGTGTTACTTCATCTAAATCACTACCGCCACCAAACCCAAAAAAATCCGTTTGATCATTAGCACCAACCCCTATGGTGTAAATACGTAATCCTACCGATGCAGCCATCTTGGCCGCGTTTTCTGGCGACATCATGCCAGCGTTGCTTGCACCGTCAGTTAGCAAAATTAGTACGGCCTTACCTTTGCCAACCATCTTGCTATTTTTTTCATGTAATTGCTTGATTGCCAGTCCAATCGCGTCACCTATCGCTGTCTGAGTACCAGCCACGCCAATCACTGCTTCATTCAAAAACTGATCAACAGTATTTAAGTCTTGAGTAAGTGGCGCCTGCAAGTAAGGTTGCGTGCCGAACAAAATCAAGCCCACTTGGTCACCTTGGCGGCGGCGGATAAAATCACCCGCGACCTGTTGAACTACCTCTAAGCGACTGGCATTACCCGCCATATCTTTGCTCGACATCGATCCTGAAACATCCACTGCCATCATCAAGCGGCGGCCGCTAGTAGGAGCTGGCACAGGATCGCCTAACCATTGTGGCCTTAGCGCAGAAAGTATCAATAATAGCCATATCAAAGCGAAAAGGACTTTTCGAACTCCTGACCAACCCTTAATCTCATAGCTGGCTCTCGTGGAAAACTGCTCTACAAAAGGTATAAACAAGGCCATGCCAACTGGCTTGGCAGGTGGTAACCAACGTGCAACCATCCAAGGCAATGGCAGAAGTAGTAACATCCATGGCCAATCAAAATGAAGCATCATTTACCTCGAAAAAACCCGCGTGCGCCTTTAAACCAAAGAGCTGTTTCATGACTTGATTTTTTACCATAAGCTGCGCTTAATAAAGCAGCACCTGCATCTCCCTTTAAAGCATGGGCCCCGTGCTCAACTATAAAAGCCAGCCAGTCATCCCCGTTCAAATTTGAGACTTTGTCTCGCCCATACATAGCAATTGCATAGCGACGCAATAGGTTCTGCATTTTGCTTGCCAACTGCACAGAATCCCTGACTTCAATTTCCAAATACTTAAGTTCACG
>JAZJZG010000074.1:0-2437 GCA_040389995.1 Pseudomonadota bacterium
CGGGCCGACGATTAACAAACTGGCAGAAGCCACGGCGCATGGTGGTATTATTTTCCAATATGGTGCATTAAGCAGCGAAGCTACGCCATTACCTTTGTTTGCCGTAATAGGCAAACAGCTCACGATTCGTGGTTATACATTGTTCGGAGTTACTTCTGACCCTGTGCGTTTAGAAAAAGCTAAAAAGTTTGTGATTGACGGTGTGGGCAGTGGCAAATTAAAACCTATCATTGCTAAGACATTTCCGTTTGAGAGAATCGTCGAAGCACACCGCTATATGGAATCCAATGAGCAATTAGGTAAAATTGTCGTTACTGTGAATTAGTGTTTTACGGGTAAAATACGGATGTATCTATTTAGATGCAACCATAGAAAAGTTTATGCAAATACGTCTTTTACCCGATCAGCTTATCAGCCAAATTGCCGCCGGTGAAGTTGTAGAACGCCCCGCCTCAGCACTTAAGGAGTTACTTGAGAATAGCCTGGATGCCGGCAGTACGGACATTCAAGTTTCGTTATTACAAGGCGGCGTGAAGCAACTGCGCGTGGCAGATAATGGTAACGGTATTGCTGAAGATGATCTGGTCATGGCGCTCACGCGGCATGCCACCAGTAAAATCGCTACCTTAGAAGATTTAGAGGCGGTCGGCAGTTTAGGTTTTCGTGGTGAGGCGCTGGCTAGCATAGCCTCAGTTTCCCGTACTCAAATCAGCAGCAGGGCGCTGAAAACGAAGCATGCCTGGCGTATCACTTCAAGTGGTAGTGAAGTCTCGCCCATCGAGCCTGCCGCGCTTGATGGCGGCACGGTGATTGAAGTGAATGACTTGTACTTTAACACCCCGGCACGGCGTAAATTCCTGAAAACCGAAGGCACTGAGTTTGGCCATTGTGAAGAGGCCTTTCACCGTGTAGCGCTTTCAAGGCCAGATGTGGCGTTTATGCTGCAACATAACGGCAGGGCGCTGAGCCGCTATGCTGTCAGCACCCCAGAAAAAAGATTTAATGCGGTGTTAGGGGCGGAGTTTGCGGCCGAGTCTATCAGCGTAGATGAATCTGCCGCTGGCTTGCGCTTATGGGGCATAGCCGCTAAACCCACCTATAATCGCAATAGCCGCGATACACAATATGTGTACGTAAATGGCCGTTTTGTGCGCGATAAGTTGATCTCACATGCTATTCGACAAGCGTACCAAGATGTATTGCACCATGACCGGCATCCAGCTTTTGTCTTGTTTTTGGAGCTGGATCCTAATCTGGTCGACGTAAATGTACACCCAAGCAAAACTGAGGTCAGATTTAGGGAAGGCCAAGCGATACATCGATTCATTTTTCATTCGCTGCACAAAGCGCTAGCCACACCGACTGGCGTTTCCAATGCAGTCACGGCGAATCAGGCGAGCCATAATCCATTTTCGGTAAATAGCCAGACGCCTTATCCGGCCTATCAATCGCAAATCAATTTGACAGCTAACGAGCCGCCCGGTTTTTATCAGACGCTATTTGGTGCAAACGGTAGCGTTTCAAATGGTTATACGCAGCAAGAGCGCCAGTTTGCCAGCCCGGTCTGCTATGCAGAGGAGTTTGAAGATACGGGCACACATCAACAAGCCAATTCAGCCGACGACTTTCCCTTGGGTTTTGCTGTGGCCCAGATACACGGTGTGTATGTATTAGCGCAAAATAAGCTAGGTTTAGTGGTTGTAGATATGCACGCAGCGCATGAACGCATCATGTATGAAAAACTCAAAAATGCGCTTGATACTAAAGCTGTGCCGATGCAACCTCTATTATTACCAGTAAGCTTTAATGCTGACAGGTTAGAAGTCGCGACTGTGCAAGAAGCAATTGCAACTAATGATAACAGCCTGCAACAGCTTGGCTTTGATATCGCCATACTATCACCCACAACATTAGCGGTGCGTGCGGTGCCTACTATGCTGCAAGATGCTGATGCAGTAACCTTGGCACGTGATGTATTACGTGATTTACGTGAATATGGTGCAAGCAGGGCATTAACCGAACGCAGAAACGAACTGCTAGGCACGATGGCTTGTCATGCGGCCGTACGAGCAAATCGCATGCTGACTACCCCGGAGATGAATGCCTTGCTACGCGATATGGAAGCCACAGAGCGTTCTGGTATGTGTAATCATGGGCGCCCGACTTGGTTTCAAGTAAGCATAAGTGACTTGGATAAGATGTTTATGCGGGGTAAGTAATTGAAGGTTATTTATAAAATTACATACCCAAATGGAAAGATTTATATTGGTAAAGATTTAACCGGTACTCTCAATTACTTTGGCAGTGCTAACAGTACCTTAATTGAGCAGGACTTTACTAGAGAACAAATACGTGATTTTTCAATTAGAAAAGAAATTATATGGGAATCTGAAATCGCTTCAGACGTAGCAGTTGAGTTCGCTCGCAAAGAAGGCGA
>JAZJZG010000074.1:2447-5305 GCA_040389995.1 Pseudomonadota bacterium
TATAACCGTTGGCCAAAGTTTAAAGGCGATTTTTAATGCTTCCTATAGCAATTTTTTTAATGGGCCCAACCGCTAGCGGTAAAACTGGCGCCGCGGTCGAGCTTATTTCCAAACTCCCCGTTGAAATCATCAGCGTGGATTCTGCTTTGGTCTATCGTGATATGAATATCGGCACTGCGAAGCCCGATGCAGAAACATTAGCCAAAGCGCCGCATCATCTGATTGATATTATTGACCCAACCAGTGCATATTCTGCGGCGAATTTCAGAAGCGATACTTTGCGTTTGATGGCGGATATTACTGCGCGGGGCAAGATTCCATTGTTAGTTGGCGGTACCATGCTGTATTTCAAAGCTTTGCAGGGTGGTTTAAGTGGCTTACCTGAAGCCAACCCGGAAGTGCGTGCTAGGTTAGACGCCAGAGCCGCTTTGATTGGCTGGCCAGCTATGCACGAAAAACTCGCGTTAATTGATGCAAGTACTGCAGCGCGTTTGCAACCAAACGATGCGCAGCGCATACAACGCGCCCTGGAGGTGTTTGAAATTACTGGCGAGAGCATGACTGAGCTATATGCCAAGCAAACTAGTGAAGCATTGCCGTACAAATTATTAAAACTTGCGCTCGTACCAAGTGACCGTAAAGTATTGCATGATCGTATTGCGTTGCGTTTTGACCAAATGTTAGCAGATGGCTTGGTGGATGAGGTGCAGGCGCTAAAAGCTAAATATCCAGCACTAACGCCTGAATCAACCTCGATGCGTTGCGTAGGCTATCGGCAAGCTTTGGAGCATTTGGCAGGTGAATATGATGTTGCCGAATTGCGCGATAGGGGCATTTTTGCCACGCGTCAACTGGCGAAACGTCAGTTGACTTGGTTGCGTGGCATGGATGATATTGTTGAGTTGGATTGTTTAAATCCGCAACTAAATGAATCGGTATTTAATGAAATAAATCAATTTATTAACGATTAAACTTAATGTTTTAATTTAATTTTTAGCGGACATATTTTGAATACGTTTTGCAGCTTCAGTACATTCATCTAAGCTTGCAACTAGCGCTAATCTAACAAAATTTTTGCCTGGGTTCACACCATGTGCTTCACGTGCTAAATAGCTACCTGGCAGCACAGTGACATTGAAGTCACGATACAATTTCAAGGAAAATTCGGTGTCACTTTCTTTAGTTCTAGCCCATAAATAGAATGCAGCATCTGGCATTTCAACTTCCAATGCGCCGCTCATTAAATTCGTTACGGTGTTAAATTTTTCGGCATATAGCCTGCGGTTTTCAATCACATGTGCTTCGTCATTCCACGCAGTCATGCTGGCAGCCTGCACCGCAGGGTTCATCGCACAGCCATGATAGGTGCGATAGAGTGTGAATCTTTCAATTATTTTTTCATCGCCCGCCACAAAGCCTGAACGCATACCTGGTACGTTCGAGCGTTTGGAAAGGGAGCTGAAAATGACGAGATTTTTGTAATCTCGACTTAATTGATGCGCCGCCTGTAATGCACCCAGTGGCGGATGCGCTTCATCAAAGTAAATCTCCGAGTAGCATTCGTCTGCGGCGATTACAAAACCATATTGATCTGAGAGTTCAAATATAGTTTTCCATTGAGCTAAGGTCATGACCTTGCCGGAAGGGTTGCCGGGACTGCATAAATAGACCAACTGGGTGCGCTTCAATATTTCAACGGGCACACTTTCAAAGTCCATCGCGTGGCCATTTTCAGGCAAAGTATTGAGAAAGTAAGGTTTGGCGCCAGCTAAAAACGCTGCACCTTCGTAGATTTGATAAAAAGGATTGGGTGAGATGACAACGGGATTTTCTTTTGTGTGGTCTATGACGACTTGAGCAAAGGCAAACAGTGCCTCACGGCTACCTGTGACCGGCAGGATGGCTGTTTCCGGATTTAATCTAGGCACATCATAACGGCGTGAAATCCAGTTAGAAATCGCTTCACGTAGTGCTAGGGAGCCTATAGTCGTAGGGTAGCTGGCTAGCCCGGCCAAGTTATTTATTAGAGCGTCTTTAATCAGCGGCGGTGTAGCGTGTTTAGGCTCGCCAATCGAAAGGTTAATTGCAGTATATGCAGGATTGGCTGTGATGCCTTTAAATAGGTCACGTAAACGCTGAAAAGGGTAGGGTTGCAATAAATTTAGATTTGGATTCATAGGCGATATTGTAATATAGCGCGCTAGCTATCCAAAGTGGGTATTTTAAGAAGTGTAATCTTATGTGACTATGGATTAATGCTATAAGCTTCAAGGCAATACGATTGAAACAGCAACTAAAACAGGCACAGATTTAAATAAAACAAACACAGATTTAAAGTAAAAGGTCATCAGTGAGTCATCATAACAACACCAATATAACTAAACGTCTTTCAGCTAGTCATCCTTTTGCCATCTTTAGTTTGTTGTTTGGCGCACTGTGCTGGGGCATTATTTGGTTCCCGTACCGCATTATGGCAGAGGCGGGCGTTACTGGCGTTGCTTCCAGTTTTTATACCTATAGCATTATCATAATACTGACTGCAATCTATTCCGCTAAGCACTGGCGCGGGATTTTTAAACAGCCGCTTAGCATTATTTGGTTAAGCATTGCGGCCGGCTGGACTAATCTAGCTTACGTGCTGGCAGTGATTGATGGCGAAGTGATGCGCGTGATGCTGCTGTTTTATTTGTCGCCCTTATGGACGTTGATACTCGCGCATTTTTGGCTTAAAGAGCGAACCAATCTGCGCGGCCTGATGATTATCGTTTTGTCTATGCTAGGTGCATTTATCATGCTGCATGACTTTGCCGGCCCGTCTGGTGCATGGCCATTGCCTAAAAATACCGCAGAATGGATAG
>JAZJZG010000074.1:5315-11278 GCA_040389995.1 Pseudomonadota bacterium
GATAGCATTATCTTCAGGTATTGGATTTTCTCTTACTAACGTGATTACGCGCAAATCTACACATTTAAGTGTGCACACCAAATCTTTTGCAGTGTGGCTGGGCGTGTGGGTAATGGCGCTTTTATTGCTGCCTTTTGTTAAAGAAGCCTTGCCGGCACCGAGTTCTTTTAGCGCTAGTCAGTGGCTGGTGTTGTTGATTATTGCCCTGCTAGTGATGACGGCAACATTGCTGGTGCAGTATGGCATAACGCAAATAACCGCCACACGTGCCTCGGTGCTATTTTTGTTTGAATTGGTAGTCGCTGCAGTTGCCTCATACTTTTTAGCACACGAGATCATGACTTGGAATGAGTGGCTTGGGGGTGCGTTAATCGTTATTGCCGCGATATTTGCGGCTTTTAACGAGGCAGATTAATTAAAACTGCTTTTACGATTACCTTCGGCCGCAAAGCGGATTTTTAACGACAGGTCATTACGTGAGTCCGCATTGGCCAAGGCATTTTCTTCATCAATTTTGCCGTTTGCAAATAAGTGGAATAATGACTGGTCAAAGGTGTTCATGCCAATATCATTATTATCGGCCATGATCTCTTTTATTTCGCTCATTTTTTGCTTTTGAATGAGCTCGGCGACATACGGTGTATTAATCATGACCTCAGTGGCGGCAACACGCTTACTTAGTTTGCCCGGAATTAAGCGTTGAGAAATAATCGATACTAGATTCATCGATATTCCCAGCAATAAACCTGCTCTACCATCCTCCGGAAAGAACGAAATCACCCGCTCAAGCGCTTGGTTAGCGTTGTTAGCATGTAAGGTGGCCAGACACAAATGCCCGGTTTCAGCGTAAGCCAAGGCATTTTTCATGCCCTCCATATCACGTACCTCACCAATTAAAATCACATCAGGCGCTTGGCGCATGGCGTTTTTAAGGCCATTTTCAAAAGAGAGGGTGTCTATACCCACTTCTCGTTGGTCTACCACGGATTTTTTATGGTGATGGATAAACTCAATAGGGTCTTCAAGCGTAAGGATATGGCCAGTACTGGTGGCGTTGCGGTGGTCTATCATGGAGGCGAGTGTCGTGGTTTTACCCGAACCCGTAGCGCCAACCACTAAGATCAAACCGCGTTTGCGTGTAATGAGTTGTTGTAATATTGCCGGCAAACCTAAGGTATCTATCGAAGGGATCTCTGTTTTGATATGGCGGATGACCATACCGACTTCGCCGCGTTGCTTAAATACGTTGATACGGAAGCGGCCGATATCTTTTTTGCCAATGGCGAAATTACACTCCAGGGTGGTTTCAAATTCCTTAATTTGCTCTGGGCTCATGATGGCATAAGCAATTTCTTTGATCATGCCAGGCGCCATGGTCTGCGCGTTAATCGGCAGTGTCTCACCTTCAACTTCAATATGAATCGCCGCACCTGCACTAAAAAACAGGTCGGAACCGCCTTTGTCCAGCATGAATTTTAGGATGGGGGTAATGTCGATTGCTGCCATGTTTTGTTCCAAATGGATGTTATTAGTATTTTTGTGACTTTAGCATAGTTTTTTTAACTAATTTACTAGCTAGCGCTTCATTGTTGTAATGTGGATAGGTAATTCTGCCAAATTATTTGGTAGCTTGCTTCAAGCGATTTGGCAAATAACTGGGTATCAAATAACTTGGAGGTCATTTTTTCAGCGAGTAGTTTTTCTTTTATCTTTAATAGTGCGGCGGGATTGTTGGCTAGATAAAGTGCTTTATTTTCATAATCTTGCAATGAGTATGTGATAAGTTCATTTAGGTCAGATGCTTGTAATAAGCTACCTGCAACTCGTGCGGCAAAGGTGTCGCCCACACAGGTTAATACTGGTACGCCCATCCATAAGGCATCGCTACAGGTGGTGTGTGCATTGTAGGTGAGTGTGTCTAAAAACAAATCAGCGTGTATATGGCGTGCAAGATGGTCTGCAATGCTAACGCGTGGCGCAAAAATCAGCTTATTCGCTGCAACACCTTGTGCAACTGCCGCTAGCATTAAATTCTGTTTTGCCCAGCTATTGCAATCTAGCAGCCAAAGCACGCTATTAGGCACAGATTTCAGCAGGCGCATCCATGTGGCAAACACATCAGGTGTGATTTTGAAAGTCTGGTTAAAGCAGCAAAAGATAAAAGTATCGTTGGGTAGCTGACATGCTTCGCGCGAGGGTGTTTTGCCTATTGGGCGTTTGCGGTCATTAGGTTGATAGCAATATGGCAATAAAGTTAGTTGCTCGGCATAATGATTAGCGAATTCCGGCGGGCTGATAAAACTATCGGTCAGGATGTAATCAAATAGCGGGCGGTTATTTTGATTATCACTTATTTGCCCCATCGTTCCAGGAAAGCCAAGCCAATTAACGTTAATTGGCGCTGGCCTTAGGGCGGCGATGCCGCTGCGGCTGGTTTGAGTAAACCCGGTTAAGTCGACCAGAATATCAATGCCACAGGCATATATTTTTTTTACCGCTTCAATTTCAGATAAATCCCTGACATCATAAAACTCGTCAAAAGCTTTTTCCAGCCTTGCTCTAGTGCTGGATTTATCGTTCACACCATAAGAAAAACCGATAACATCAAACTGTGTCCGGTCATGTAGCTCTATTAATTCGCTCACTAAAAAAGCGAGCGGATGTAACCTAAAATCAGCAGACAGGTAAGCAATTTTTATCTTTGACGGTTTAATCTGTGGATCAGTGTTTTTAGCATGCTTAAAATTTAATTGCTCGGCAAGTGCTGTCAGCGGTGCGTAGCGATTGCTTACCCAGTTATTGGCACATTGCTTTTGCTCTCCTGCAGTTGTTGTCGGCATAGCTAAAAATGCGAAAGGTGAGATTTGTGCGGCAGGCACAGTTTTTACCCAATGGCGAATCTCGGCAATATCAGTGTCTAAGCCTTGCCAATCACAGATGTGCTGTTTCTGATGCACTAAATGTACTTTAGCATGGTAAAGCTGCGGATTGACCGCTAATGCTTTTTGATAACTTTCGATTGACAGGTCTAATTGCCCTAATTCACGTTGTACATTGCCTAGATTATTGTAAGCGTCAGCATCGTGTGGAGCATATTGAATAGCTTTTTGGTATTGCTTGGCAGCTTCTGCTGGCATACCTAACTCGCGCTGTGCGTTGCCTAGATTGTAAAATAGGGCAGCATCTTGGGGTTCAAGTAATAAGGCCTCCTGGAAGCAGCTTGCAGCTTGTGTATAGTTGCCGAGTCCGTGTGCTTGATTGCCAAGTGTAGATAAACAATGGCAAAGTGCAGCACGTATATCATCTCTTTTTGGCAATACACGCAATAGGCGTCGATAGTAGCCAGCCGCTTCTTCAAATCGGCTCAGCGTCATTAAAGTATTGCCTATGTTTAACTGTACGTCCAGATCTTTAGGCTGCAGTGAAATCGCCTGTTGAAAACTTTTTAAAGCCGCCGCTGGTTGATTATCAGCATTTAAAGCCAGCCCGTGATTATTTAAATAATTAAGATGGTGAGGCTGAATGGCTAGGGCTTGTGAGATGTATTGCACAGCCTCTGCCGTACGCTTGGTTTGATAGCAAATAATCCCCAGCATATGCTTCGCATCCGCATGATTAGGTTGCAAAAGGAGTAATTGTTGGAGAGTGCGTTCAGCCTGGATTAACTGACCAGCGCGATAATGATCGAGTGCAGATAAATATAAAGATTGCGACATGGCATTATTTTAACTTGAAACAGCCATTGTTTTAGCTAATCTCTTTAATCCTAGCTCACGCAATATGAATCGATTGGGGTTCAGCAAGCTAGCTAGCGTTGCTGGAATAGGTAATGTTGCATTACTTATTAAACATGCCAGCAGCTCGGCACATAAAGGTGCACTGGTGAAGCCTTTGCTACCATGCGCCACGTTGATATAAAGCCCATTCAGCCATGGCAGGGATGTTGTAGATGCAGTAGGGCGCGGTGGCGCAGTCTTCAACGCATGACTGTCGAGTAATTCGCCCACTAACGGAAAATAATCTGGCGCGGTGCATCGCAAGGCAACGCGCCCACCAGCAATATTATTTTGCAGATTCTGATATAAAGGCTCTGAAATTAACTTTAGAATTTCTAGATTTTTTTGATGGTCATTGCCACTTAGAGCTAGGTCGTTATGGTGTTGATTTAAATTACCTTCATTTAAATGACTAGGCTCAATTGAGAATGTTGCACCTAAACTATGCTGGTGATTGACTGCAGGGCTTAAATAGCCATTGCTACAGACTATAGTTTGTAACTCATGGCTAGCTGCCGTTGCAGTTAGCTGGCTTACCTGACCATGCACAACTTGGGTTGTTATGTGGTTGGATTGGCTAAAATTCTTTGCGTCATTGGCATTAGCAATGATTGCAATATCGGCTTTTACAATCAAGTTGTTTTCACAATTTATTTCAAATAAATCATTATTTTTCAATATATTAATTGCATTACTTAATGTAATTTTTGAGATATTTTTATGCTGTAGCAAGCGCATGCAAATGTTTTTTGGCTTAATCCATGCCGCACTTGGAAAGTATAAGGCATCATGCGCGACTTGAATGCCTGAAAGCCTACTTGCTTCACACGCGGTGACGTACTTTACGATGTTGGCTGGATGATTTTGCGCCGCTACTTTTTTAATGCGTGCTAGCTCCCTAGTGTTAAAACCAAGTTGCAGTAAGCCACAGGCGTTAAAATCGGCCGCATCTAAATTTAAAGTGCTAAGTAGCTGCAGGCTGTGCAAATAACCGGCTAGTGCAAACTGACTTGCCGTATCGTCACCACTTAAACGTGGGTAAAGCATGGCGAGCGCGTTGCCTGAGGCTTCGCTGGCAAAGTCTGCGTGGCGCTCCAGTAGTGTAACGCCAATACCTCGTTGAGCCAGCGCATAAGCCGTGCTGCAGCCGGCAATGCCACCGCCGATAATAATAGCGGTTTTAGGCGGCACTTTGATTACCTGCAAAACGACCAGTCAGCATTTCACGTTTTTTGCCGAAACCTGGCTGTTTGCTTATCTCAAAACCAGCTACAGATAAACCTCGGCGGACATCGCCAGCGCTAGTAAAAGTGGCGAATGTTGTTGCATGGTTAGACAATCTTGCCATTTGTTTAAACAGGCCAGATTGCCACATCTCAGGGTTTTTAGCGGGTGAAAAACCATCTAAGAACCAAGCGTTTATTTCATTGCCAACCTTGTTTGGGTTGATATTGCTTAAACATTCTGTAGCGTCGCCAATTAACAAGCTTAATCGAACGCGATGATCGTATAGCATGATCTCTATACCGTTGATTAATTGCTCATATTGAGTAATTAACGGTTCGCTAAGTGTGTGTAACTCAGGCCATAGGCGCAAAGCGGTGGTGATATCCTGCATACTAAGCGGGTATTTCTCTGTGCTGATAAAATGTAAAACGGCATTTTCTGATGCTGTAGATAACCATAGTTTGCTAGCACACAAAAAATTTAAACCTGTACCAAAACCAGTTTCAGCGATAGTGAAGCTGTCAGTATCAAGCTGCGGCCATCGATGGTATAAGTCATTGCCTTGCAAAAAAACGTATTCGGTCTCGAGCATGCCATTGTCACTGGAAAAATAGACGTCTTGAAACGCGCTTGCATATGGCTGACCGTCGTGCCATTCGATTTCGGCTAGTGCTGGTGTTAAGTTTTGCATCGATAGGGTAAAGTACAAAAATAAGTGGGCAAGAATTGCCCACTATTAAACCATGTAAATAAGGGTCTACCTACTAAATTAGCTTAGACCCAAGTAATCAGATTAATGAAGCGCTAGTCTGCGGTTTTCCGGCTTGGCTAACAACAAATGCACGTCGCCTAAAGCGCGTTCGGCAAAGCCGCCCTCGCAATAGCAGAGATAAAACTCCCACATTTTGATGAATTCTTCTGAATAACCTAGCTTGCGTATGCTCTGGATATTGGTGAAGA
>JAZJZG010000075.1:0-1071 GCA_040389995.1 Pseudomonadota bacterium
CCGTCCTGCAATAAAGTGGAATGGAAACAGTAATACTAGTCCGCCACCGATAATCCAATGCACCCACAGGGCCGCATTTCTTGTTTCATCCGCGTAATACAAAAATAAGCCAGAAACCAGCAGTAAACTCATTACAGCGATCATTAAGCCGCCGGATATTCGATTACGCTTTGCTTTCCAAGCTACTTTGATATGGGTTGGTAATACCGCGCCGAATAACAATACAAATAAATAGGCAGAAACCCCATGCGCCATCAGTATGCTGTGGTTTTCAATTGGCAGCGGCATTATTTCAAATTCATGTCCTAGCAGATACAGCACGCCCGAGCAAGCGCAAATTAGAAATATGCTATGACTTGATATCGACTGCCACTTAGGCAAGTGTGCTATGCGACTTCTTTTTTTATATAACATTGATTTTACGTATTTCTTAATTGGAGTTTGCTAATTGTGGGGCTAGCTGTGGCTTAGTAAGCTCATAGAGCTATACTATCAACGCTACTGCTACGTTTCGGCCTTCACCCATCAGGATATTATAAGTTCTGCAGGCTGCGTCCGTGCTCATGCATTCTAAACTAATGCCTACTTTGGTGAGTGCGATAGTTAGTTTTGGGTGTATGAATCGATGGCTGGCGCCTGTTCCCAGTAGTACTACATCAGGCTTTAATGTAGCGATTTTTTCAAAATGTTCCGCTTGAATATTTTCAAAGCTCACGGCAGCCCAGTTTTCTATCAGTTGATCAGGTAGCAAAATCAAATTGTTGCTATAGCGTTGCCGATTAATTTCTACCCAGCCTTTGTCATAGCCTGTGATTAGGTAGTTGCCATCCGAGTTTGTGAGGTGCAGTTTCATGTAAATATTTTAACTAATTTATATTCATCTGAAATATTTATATGAATAAATATATAAAGTTAATCATTTAGGTAATAAGCGTTGCCTACAACAGTGGGTTGTGATGCCTATTGTTAAATATTGGTAGCCTATGGTTGTTTCTGTCACCTTGATTCATAAAGTACTGCTGTTGCATTGCCTGTAATGAGCCTGCAAGGTAAACTAATGCACTTTGCTAA
>JAZJZG010000075.1:1081-7204 GCA_040389995.1 Pseudomonadota bacterium
ATATTAAATTTACAAAATAAACTGTTAGTAGAAATATTTAATGACACGATTGCCCATATGAAACCCCAGGTATGAAAACTTTAGAAAAATCAAATAAGCTGAGTAATGTTTGCTACGATATTCGTGGCCCGGTGTTGCAGCGCGCCCGTCAGATGGAGGAAGAAGGCCAGCGTATCATTAAGCTCAATATTGGTAATCCAGCCTCGTTTGGTTTTGAAGTGCCTGAGGAGATTCAGCAGGATGTGATTCGTAATATGGCGAAAGCGGGCGGCTATACCGATAGCAAAGGTTTATTTGAGCCACGCAAAGCCATTATGCACAGCACGCAGGCCAAACATATTCATGGCGTAACGGTAGACGATATTATCATCGGTAATGGTGTATCTGAGTTGATTGTAATGGCCATGCAGGGCTTGCTCAATAATGGCGACCAGGTATTGGTGCCGATGCCAGATTATCCGTTATGGACGGCGGCTGTGACCTTAGCTGGCGGCACCGCCAGGCATTATGTGTGTGACGAAGCCACCGGCTGGATGCCTGATTTAAAAGATATGGAAGCCAAGATTACCGCGAATACGCGTGGAATTGTGGTGATAAACCCCAATAATCCGACCGGTGCCCTGTACCCACGGGAGATTTTAGAAGGCATCATTGAAATTGCCCGTCGTCATGGCTTGGTTATTTTTGCTGATGAGATTTACGATAAGGTTTTGTATGACGGCAATATCCATACTTCAATAGCCTCACTGGCCGATGATGTCTTATTTGTGACTTTTAACGGGTTGTCAAAAAATTATCGCACCTGCGGCTATCGTGCAGGCTGGATGATATTAAGTGGTGAGAAAAAACATGCCGGTGACTATATCGAAGGCCTCAATATGCTGGCCTCTATGCGTTTGTGTGCCAATGTGCCAGGGCAGTTAGCCATACAAACCGCACTGGGTGGTTATCAAAGCATAGATGATCTAGTGGCACCTGAAGGCCGCTTATGCCGGCAGCGCGATATTGCATATAAATTACTTACTGCTATTCCCGGAGTGAGCTGTACTAAGCCTGCGGCTGCGATGTATCTATTTCCAAGGCTAGACCCGGAAATCTATCCGATAGCGGACGATCAGCAATTTATCCTGGATTTGCTGTTAGAGGAAAAAGTATTGCTGGTACAGGGCACAGGTTTTAATTGGCATGCTCCCGATCATTTCCGCGTCGTGTTTTTACCTAATTTGGATGATCTAACAGAAGCGATTGGCCGTATAGCGCGTTATTTAGAAAGTTATAGAAAGAAGCATGGCACCCATGCAGTTAGTTGAAGTCACCGATAATAGCGGAAATATCATTGCGCTCAATTGGTTGATAAGCGCGGAGCTGGTACACCGACAATTACGGCCTATGCTGCCTGCGGATTATGTAGGTCGTATGCGCGAGGTATTTGCTAACGGCGCCAGGTTACTGGTTGCTATTAATGGTGACCAGGTAGTGGGTGTGGCACTTTGGCGTTTAGTAGAGAATACATATGAGGGCTTACGCTTGTATGTCGATGATCTGGTGACAGATGAGCTGCATCGCTCTCAAGGGGTAGGAAAGTTGTTATTACAGCATCTGGAAGTGCAGGCGCGAACGCTTGGCTGTCATGTTCTGGCGCTGGATTCTGGTGTACAGCGCGCAGCAGCACATAAGTTTTATTTTCGCGAAGGAATGCACATTCCTTCGTTTTGTTTTAGGAAGACTTTGTAATGAAATTATTGAAAGTAGGTTTACTCGGCATCGGCACGGTTGGTGGCGGCACATATACAGTATTGACGCGTAATGCGGCTGAAATCAGCCGTCGTAGCGGTGTCGATATTAGCATCGTGCAGGTGGCAGATAGAAATGTCGAGCGTGCTAGAGCGATTACCGGTGGCAGCATAGAAGTTACTGATGATGCTTTTGCGGTGGTGAATAATCCGGCCGTAGATGTAGTGGTAGAGCTGATTGGCGGCTACACCCTAAGTAAAGAACTGGTGTTAAAAGCTATTGCCAATAATAAACACGTGGTTACCGCCAATAAGGCGTTACTGGCATTACACGGCAATGAGATTTTTGCCGCAGCGCAAGCCAAAGGCGTCATTGTTGCTTATGAAGCAGCGGTGGCTGGCGGTATCCCTATCATCAAAGCCCTGCGTGAAGGTTTAGGTGCAAACCGGATTGAGTGGGTAGCCGGCATTATCAATGGTACGACTAATTTTATTCTCACAGAAATGCGTGAAAAAGGCCTGGCGTTCTCGGATGTTTTAGGTGAGGCACAGCGTTTAGGCTATGCAGAAGCTGACCCTACGTTTGACGTAGAGGGCATAGACGCTGCACATAAATTGACGATTATGGCGGCGATTGCGTTTGGCATGCCCATGAAGTTTGAACAAGCGTATACCGAAGGCATTACCAAGTTACAGCAAACCGATATTAAATATGCTGAAGAACTTGGTTATCGTGTGAAGCTGCTGGGTATTACCAAGCGCACGGATAACGGCGTTGAATTGCGTGTGCATCCGACTTTAATACCAGAAAAACGCTTAGTTGCTAACGTAAACGGCGCCATGAATGCGGTGGTGGTCAAAGGTGATGCGGTAGGGCCAACGCTGTATTATGGCGCAGGGGCAGGCGCCGAACCTACCGCCAGTGCCGTGGTAGCAGATTTGATGGATGTTGCACGTTTAAGCACTGCAAGTGTTGCACAACGCGTGCCATATTTAGGCTTTCAAGCCGGGCAATTGACTGATCTGCCGATTTTACCGATTAGCGAAATCAACAGTGCTTACTATTTACGTTTGCGCGCTTCAGACAAGCCCGGTGTGCTGGCTGGCGTGACCAAAATATTGGCAGACCGCAATATTTCGATTGATGCGCTTTTGCAAAAAGAGCCAGCAGACAATGAAACAGAAGCGGATATCGTGATTTTGACGCATATCACCATTGAAAAAAACATGGATGCAGGGATTGCTGAAATCGAAGCGTTGCCAGCTATAGTGGGTAAAGTAATCAAACTGCGTATGGAAGAATTAAGTAAATAGGTGTTAGTGGTCACTTTTTGATAATGCCTGGATGAGGCCGTAAAGGTCTTTAACGTGGAATACAATAGCTAAATGGAATACAGCAGCTAAGTTATTTATTCACACGCGAATGTAATTAGAGAGATTTGCATGAAATATATCAGTACCCGCGGGCAGTCCCCCGCACTAAGTTTTAGCGAGATTTTGCTAGGTGGTTTGGCGCCAGACGGTGGATTGTACTTGCCTGAAAGTTATCCGCAATTTAGCGATGCTGATTTAACCGCTATGCGTGGCTTGAGTTATGCTGACTTGGCATTTGCCATCCTGAGCCGTTTAGTCGATGACATTCCAGCGCTAGACTTAAAAGCCATCATCGATAAGACCTACCGTGCAGACGTCTACGCTTATACGCGAGCTGGCCAGAACGCGGCTGATATTACGCCCACAGTAAAGCTAGAAGATAATTTGTATTTACTCAGCCTTTCTAACGGCCCTACCTTAGCGTTTAAAGACATGGCGATGCAGTTGCTGGGTAATTTGTTTGAATACGTGCTGACTAAAACAGGTAAAACCACCAATATCTTAGGCGCAACCTCGGGCGATACCGGCTCTGCGGCTGAGTATGCGATGCGTGGTAAGAAAGGCATACGTGTATTTATGCTATCGCCAAATAAGAAAATGAGCCGTTTTCAAACCGCTCAAATGTTTAGCTTACAAGATGAGAATATTTATAATATCGCCGTAAATGGCGTGTTTGATGACTGCCAGGACATGGTGAAAGCGGTCTCCAATGACGCTGACTTTAAAGCACAATACAAAATCGGCGCGGTAAACTCTATCAATTGGGGTCGTATCATCGCACAAGTGGTGTATTACTTTAAAGGCTACCTTGCCGTTACAGATAACAACAGCCAAAAAGTAAGTTTTGCGGTGCCGTCAGGTAATTTCGGCAATGTCTGTGCAGGACATATTGCCCGTATGATGGGTTTGCCAATAGATAAGTTAGTGGTCGCTACCAATGAAAACGACGTGCTTGATGAATTCTTCAAAACTGGTGCTTATCGTCCACGCGGTTCAGCCAACACTTATCATACTAGCAGTCCTTCCATGGATATTAGTAAAGCCTCTAATTTCGAGCGCTTTGTATTTGATTTAGTTGGGCGGGATAGCGGCAAAGTGCGCGAGCTTTGGCGTAGTGTAGATGGCGGCGGTGCATTTGATATTAGGCCACTGATGCCGAAACTAGCTGATTATGGTTTTGTATCCGGCAGTAGCAACCACGCTAATCGCATGCAGACTATACGTGAAACCCATACAAAATATGCAGTGACGATAGACACGCATACGGCCGATGGTTTAAAAGTAGCGCTAGAATACCGTAAGGCTGATGTCCCTATGATAGTGCTGGAAACTGCGCTACCGGCTAAGTTTGAAGATTCGATTATTGAGGCTCTTGGGCATGCGCCTGAGCGCCCGGCAGCTTTGAATGGCATTGAAGAATTACCGCAGCGGTATACTGTGATGGATACAGAGGTTACTGCGATTAAACAGTTTATTATGGATAAAACGAGCTAGATACATGCAGGTTTATCACGATTTACTTAATCATGTGTTGCAGCATGGCAACAAAAAAGAAGACCGTACCGGTACAGGTACGCTGTCTGTTTTCGGCTACCAGATGCGCTTTAATCTGGCGGAGGGCTTTCCCTTACTCACGACAAAAAAAGTACATTTAAAATCGATTATTCACGAGCTGCTGTGGTTTTTGCAAGGCAGTACCAATATTGCTTACCTTAAAGAGCATGGTGTGCGTATCTGGGATGAATGGGCAGATGAGCAAGGTAATTTAGGCCCTGTATATGGCTACCAATGGCGTAACTGGCCTAAACCGGATGGCACGCATATCGACCAGATCACGCAAGTAGTTGAAGCGATTAAAAAGAACCCTGATTCACGACGTTTAATCGTGTCTGCATGGAATGTGGCTGATGTAGACCAGATGAAACTGCCGCCTTGCCATGCTTTTTTCCAGTTTTATGTAGCAGACGGTAAATTGAGTTGTCAGTTATATCAACGCAGCGCGGATATTTTTCTTGGCGTGCCATTTAATATCGCTTCATATGCGCTGCTGACGATGATGGTAGCGCAAGTATGTAATTTAGAGCTTGGTGATTTTGTACATACACTAGGTGATGCGCATATTTATGCCAATCATATGGAGCAGGTTAAAGAGCAGCTGTCACGTGAAATACTGGTACTGCCGCAAATGCACATTAACCCGAATGTGCATAACATTTTTGATTTTAAGTTTGAAGACTTTACTCTAGAAGGTTACGCTCCACACCCCGCGATTAAAGCGGCAGTAGCCGTTTAACAATGACGACACTTTCATTAATCGTCGCAGTTGCCCATAACCGCGTCATCGGCATCAACAATACCTTACCTTGGCATTTGCCTGAAGACTTAAAACGCTTTCGTGCGTTGACTACTGGCCATCATATTATTATGGGCCGTAAAACCTATGAATCTCTTGGGCGCTTGCTACCAGGGCGTACGACAGTGATTGTGACGCGTAATAAAGGCTATCAATTAGCCGGTGCCTTGATTGCCCATTCATTAGCAGCGGCTATCGCGCTATGTGAAAATGACGATGAAGTCTTTTTAATCGGTGGGGCAGAGCTATATCAAGATGGGCTGCGATATGCCCATAAGCTCTATATTACTGAAATCGAGCTTGAGGTTGCTGGCGATGCCTTCTTCCCGGTGATCGATTTGCATGAATGGCAAGAAACCTTACGTGAAGCGCATACTTCAGCGCAAGGTTTGCTGTTTGATTATGTAACTTACGTCAAGAAATAAGCTACTGCGCGACACAATCCACGTAATAAATCGCTTTACCATCAACCACTTGTTTCACCAGGCCATGATTATCTGTTTCAAAACCCGGGAATTTTTCATTAAACTCACGGGCAAATTTTAAATAATCCACAATGATTTTATTGAAGCGTTCGCCAGGAATCAGCAACGGAATACCAGGCGGGTAGGGCGTTAAAAGTACAGCGGTAATACGGCCTTCCAGGTCATCGATTGCTACACG
>JAZJZG010000076.1:0-6956 GCA_040389995.1 Pseudomonadota bacterium
TACACATCCCTATTGCTATGGTATTGCTACAAAAAATTGCCAGAAACCTTACCAATTGCAAAACGCACGCCATTCAACCCGCATTTTTTAGCTTTTAGCTATAAGCAGATATTCCGCTCCCCGATATTTCAGATGAAATCTGGTGCGATTGCTTTTAATTTTGCGGGATTGTTTCTTTATGTAGCGGCGGCACCGGTTTTTATTACCAAGCATCTTGGCTTAGGCCCAGACCAGTTCGCTTGGCAATTCATCCCAGCTGTTGCAGGCATTTTCTTAGGCGCATTAACTGCTAACCGACTGGTTGGCAAAACATCTACCTCCAAGATCATGTTTATAGGTTACTTTTTTCTAATTGGGGCTGCACTGGCTAATGTGGCTTATCACCTATTTTTCCCGCCGGCTATTCCGTGGTCAGTAATCCCATTGTTTTTTTACACACTGGGCATGTCGCTCATCGCACCTGTGCTGACTTTGCTGGTGATGGACTTGTTTCCCAATATTCGCGGCACGGTAGCCTCCTGCCAATCGTTCACTCAAACAATGTTAGGTGCAGCGGTTGCTGGGCTAGTTGCACCGGCTCTTGTACACTCTGTGCTCTGGCTAGCAGCAGGACAGTTTGCATTCGCAGTGATTGGACTTTGCTTGTGGCTAGGTGGGCGTCATTATCATTACACCCGTTTAGCACCCGATAAAACTATCAATGCTTGGGAAACAATAGAGTAAGAAGTAATGTCTGCTATTGTTTTAAGCAAAAATTAAGCGTATAAATTGATATGTGGTCTTGAGTAATATATACGTAAAGTTAAACCATCAGAAATGGAGTTGCTTATCGATACTTCAATGATTAATTATCACTAGTGTTGTTCGTAGCAGTCTTAAATGACTGAATAGTCGGCATCCCATAAGCTGATTAATAGCGCCGCTCTTATGTGGCGCTATTATTTTAGTAGATCTATTGGAGTATGCGTTTAGTTTTGTACGACACCCAGCGCTAGCCTTGCCGCCGTCATCTGACTTTCAGTGCCATCAAGCACATAGCCCTTTTCTAGCATTCTGGTCATGTACTGCTTGTTATACATAAAACAAAAAACTAACTGCCACAATCCCAAGGTAAAGAAAGTAAGAATTAGATGTAGTATAGCGACGCCTAACTCCCCTCTGATTAGCGGCACTAGCCATCCAAAGAAAAGGTAAGTCCAGCTAAAGCCATAGTAACCATTTTTAATGAGTCCTGAAGCAGGATGCCTAAGCCCTATTGAAGTTGCCAATTGATTCTCCTTTTGGTTTTATTAGAGGCCAATACTAACATCAATGCATTAGTTATTACTAAACGGCTTTAGTATAATGTCAGCTTAAGATAACAGCCATAATGATCAGGATAAGCATGACCGCAGCCAACATTCACCTCAAAGTACCTTTTAATGAAAAAGACCAGGCTAAAGCGCTTGGTGCAAGATGGAATGCTGAAATAAAACAATGGTATGTGCCACAAGACGTTGATTCAAAGCCATTTGAAAAATGGTTTACTAATCCTAACAGTGCTCCTCAAAACACAGTAAACGTAGTCACGAATACAGCTAGCAGGGCGCAAATCTTAGACGATGATATAGACGCGATTAATTCAAAACTGCGTGATGCCTACGAGTTACGAGAAGTTGAATAAATATAGTATTGAAGAGTATAAGCCAAGCAATATACCTTTCCATGCTCAACTATCGTTAATCTAGGCCAATTAAAACTTCGATAGCTACGCCACCATACTGAAAGGCTTTGTACGCTACTTACCTAACCTACTGTATTTTTTTGGATTTGATACGGTGTGATACTGAAAAAAACTATTACTTGGTGCGACGGAGTTACTCAAACATCTCAATTCTAGCAAGGTAGTTACTACACTCTATGAAATCTAATGTTATTTTTATACGGATTTTTATACGTTTTTTATTTCACCTAAATTTTTAAGTTTGGTTATCACTACATTATTAAATATTATATTGCCCATTTACTTACGCTGCACCCTTGCAGATTATCAATTGGCAACATGCATGTTCAGTTAAATAAAGTGAATGTAGCCATCATTAGTTAAGTGAACGCCTCAGATGTGTCTTTATTATTACTGACAATAAAAACATCTCGTTTAATGTTGGTTTTGATATGCTTGGATCTAATATCTCACAACTAAATGATACTAATGAATCAATATCCAAATCGCCGGACATTTTTAGCCGCTACTGCCGCACTCATTGTTTCGGCAGGATGCTCCTCTTGGATCACTAAAAAAGACACCACTTCACTCACAAAGACTCAACTCGAAACACTAGAAAGAGATCTAGATGGTCGACTAGGTGTCTTTGCATTCAATACAGCCAATGGCGGTCAGTTAACTTATCGCGCTGATGAGCGGTTTCCAGTATGTAGTACTTTTAAGGTGCTCGCTGCATCTGCTATCCTGACCAAAAGTGAGCAAGTGACGGGGTTACTGGAGCAGCTTATCCAGTATGAACGAAGTGATCTCGTTAGCTATTCACCAATTACTGAGCAACACGTTGGAGTAGGTATGACTGTAGCTAATCTGTGTGCTGCTGGCCTCCAGTACAGCGACAATACTGCTGCCAATCTATTAATGAACATTTTGGGCGGCCCTGAGGCCGTTACAACTTTTGCTCGATCTATCGGTGATAATGAGTTCCGTCTTGACCGGTGGGAAACTGCGCTTAATACAGCCATTCCGAATGACCCCCGTGACACAACTACACCAATGGCGATGGGGCTTAGCCTTTACCGATTAGTGCTTGGTGACGCCTTAAAATCTGAACATCGTGAGCAATTGCGAAATTGGTTACTTGGTAACACTACAGGTGCGACACGTATCAAGGCGGGCATCCCAGCCGATTGGATAATTGCAGACAAAACTGGTAGCGGCGATTATGGCACAGCCAATGATATTGCTGTGATATGGCCTCCAAAGGGTCAACCAGTAGTGGTTTCTATCTACACTACACAGCATAAGCAGGATGCCAAGGCCAGAAATGATGTGATTGCGTCTGCCGCTCGAACTGTTGTTGACTGGGCAGTTGATAATTAGCACTTAAAGAAACCATAAAAACCATTTTATGTTTTTTGAGACAATCCGCTATGGGTCACAGATTGTCAATCGACCAATAACTGTCATTAGTATCTGAGGAAAATTGTCTATCACTCTTAAAACTCAATACTATCTGAGTAATTGTATGGATTAAAGACTTGGATTTATAAGTTAAATTAGTTAACAATATAGTCCATTAACTCGCAAACTAGCCCAAGGATATCATTTGAACCAGCCATTAATTCAGTCTCCAACAGTTGAAAATGACATCAAAGATTTGCTCAGTAAATTACAAGCATATGGCTATCGCGAGCCACACGCCCATTAGTTGCACGCACACAATATAATCAATCACTACCCACCAAGCTGGTTAAAGCGATCATCCTAGATACTGAAACCACAGGTACCGATTACTTACAAGATCAGATCATTGAATTAGGTATGGTGGCGTTTGACTATTGTCCTGAAACCGGCCAGATAGGTCAGGTTTATGGGACATTTGATGAACTAGAAGATCCAGGCCGACCGATCCCAACAGAGTCTACGAAAATCCACCATATTACGGATGAGATGGTAAGTGGTAAAAGGATTAAAGACAGCGAGGTTGAGATGTTCATCTCTGATGTTTCACTCATCATTGCGCACAATGCAAATTTTGATAGAAAATTTGTTGAATCTAGATTCCCAATTTTTGCGAAGAAAGCCTGGGCTTGCACATTCCAACAAATACCTTGGGCAGACGAAGGTTTGAGTAGTGCTAAATTGGAGTTCCTCGCTTTTAAATCTGGGCTCCATTACGAAGGACATTGAGCTGATGTTGATTGTTATGCACTGCTAGAGGTATTACATTTGGCACCACTTGAATCGGGCGCTAATCCATTACAACTACTACTACAAAATGCACGTACCAAAGCATTCAATGTCACTGCGCTCAATTCGCCTTTCGACTCCAAGGATAAGTAAAGGCACGTCGATATCGATGGAATGCTGAGAGGAAGCTTTGGGTAGGTGCCGTATTGCAAGTCGACTTGGAAGCTGAGAAGGAATGGCTTAGCCTCAACGTTTACAACAATCGTCCTTTTAGTCTTAAGATTGAACAGATAGATGCGTTTAATCGGTACTCAAATAGAATGGGAGTGATTGAAACGATTAAGTGTTAAAGAATTAGATGGGTTATATGATTGCTATGCTTATCTTCCTATATCAAGCCGTTCTCGTAGATTCTTGACGACATCAGGCTCGCTACGGATTAGAAAGAAGGCACCATCATCTTCTGAACGCTCTTCCAGTACTTGACAGTTCGTATAGATTTCACCTCGATACTGCTGCGCTGACCAAGGCAGAAAAATCTCAGTCTCAACCAAATCCTGCTGGAAAAATCCGACTATTTTCTGGTGTAGCTTTGTGACATCATCAGGTCTACGCGCACTCATCACAACGCAACCAGGATATTTAGTGCGTAAGGCTACTTCGCACTCAGCTTGTACCGTAGCATCACCCACATGGTCGATCTTATTAAAGACAAGGATACGCGTTATGATCTCTGCACCAATCTCTTCAAGCACTTCGTCGGTAACTTCAAGTTGGCGCACAAATCCTGGATCACTGGCATCAATGACATGTAGCAGTAGAGAAGCATCAAGTGCTTCGTCAAGCGTTGACTTGAATGAGGCTACCAGACCATGAGGCAAGTTCTTGATGAAACCTACCGTGTCACTAACTAGGACACGTGGCACGCTTTCTGGGTAAAGGGCGCGTACTGTGGTATCAAGCGTAGCAAACAGTTTATTCGCGACTAGCACCTCACTTCCTGTGAGCGCGCGCATCAACGTAGATTTTCCCGCATTCGTATAACCAACCAGTGCTACAGCAGCAAGCCCTTTGCCTTCTTGGCGTCTAGCCCGCTGCGTCTTACGCTCAGCTTCCATTGCGACGATTTCCAGTTGAAGTTCAGCGATACGGTCACGAATCTTACGTCGATCTAGTTCGGTCTGGGATTCGCCTGCTCCGCGACCACCTTCACCACTACGTTGTCGTCCTTGCGAGCCAGCAAGCTTTGCTGCTTCACGCAGGCGCGGCGCCATGTAGCCGAGACGAGCTATTTCTACTTGGGCGCGTGCTGCGCGCGAGCGAGCGTTGCGGTGAAATATTTCCAAGATAACCATCGTGCGATCCATTACTTCACAGCCAACCTCAAGTTCAAGGTTACGCGCCTGTGATGGTGATATCTCGTGGTCTACCAATAAGGCTTCAATTAACTCAGTCTCGGACTCGTCGTTCACAAAGTCACGTATTTCTTGCCGCTTACCAGTACCAAGGTAAGCTCGCATATCAAATCCAGTACGTCTCTGCACAAATGTTTTGATTACGTTGTAACCTAGTGTTTTGGCAAGCTCGCGTAACTCACTCAGAGACGCCTCGAATTCTAGGTCATTTACACTAGGCAACTGAACGGCAGCGACTATGGCATACTTGGATTTCTCTTTAACTTCATTTTGCATTAGGATAATACATCTCTTGGTTGGTCGAGGTCAGATAGTACCTTAAAAGAGATAGCTGCCAGAGTTAAGTACCATAGCTAGCTAATTTCATTTTAATTGATATTGAGTTAATGAAGCAGGTAACTACTAATGAAGTCAGTCAATCATAAATTTTACTGAGGCATAAATAGGACATATGGAGCTGAATTACACAGTTCAATGACAACTTCCGCCCAAAGCAGTCATTCAAATATGCCTACCAAATTGGGTGCATTCCAATCTGAACTTAGTTGATATCGAGCTTTCTCAATGCTGTACACCCTATTTGCACAGGATATCTAATGCGCAGCTGTCTACTAGTAATTACTATAATAACTTTTTTATTTTCAACAATTGTAAACTCTGCAGAAATTTCAATCAGACCTGGTCTGTGGGAGATAACTACGACCTCTGACCTGTTGAATTTTGCATCACAAATTCCACCAAATGAAATGAAAAACTTAAATGAATTAGCTAAGGAATATGGGGTCGATATGCCAGAAATTCATAATGGGGCTGCAAAGACTACCAGCTGCATTACTCAAGAAATGGCTAAGCAAAATATTTTACCTAGCTCTTTTCAAAATCAAGCTGGATGTACTGTTAAGAAAGTTGCACAAAATGGTAATTACTATCGTGTGGAATTTGTATGTGTGAACTCCCAACTTAATGGTAATGGAGTCGCAGAAGGTAGTTTTATAAATGCAGAAAGCTTTTCAGGACTCACCAATTTCAGCGGATCTGTGCAAAACAATCCTGTTAATGAGCAAGCTAAGGTAAACGGTAGATGGATCAATATCAGCTGTGAAAATGTAAAACCATTACAGCAATAATGCTAATTAACTATGAGTGGTCCACAGCGGACACTCAATCCAAAATCAGGTGCTGTGGTTCACAAGTTAAAATTAGAATTAATTTTAACCACTAGACTGTGTGCAGTCGTCTTTAGACGTGTTAGGGATCGCTTGCAATACCTATACTTAGCCAAGTTTGATACTTAGATTCTCTACTTCTATAAGGAGCGGTGATGTGAGTTGAATTTACTACGGGCATCCAAGTTATAAAAGTAAAGCCGGATGCAGTTACTGTGGGGTTAACCTTGCGTTCATCTGACAGCTACGAATTACATGCAATAGTCGGAAACCGACCAATAGTAAGTATCCAAAAGAAGTTTTGGATGCTCATTTTTGAGTGCTTTTAGGCACTCCAGTCGAACATCTTATCGCTCTCCATATCTATCTGGAAGTCGTTGTCCGCTCATTAAAGGTTTTGCCCTGCCATCCCTGAGGCGGTGAAAGGTCTGGATGATTACCTTAGGGTCTATGTTAGGCAGATTGTTTTTTTAGCTACTT
>JAZJZG010000076.1:6966-11028 GCA_040389995.1 Pseudomonadota bacterium
GTACGTTGGTTAAAGGCTGATCTAAAACAATCTCTGCTTGCATGTCGCCAGCATCCGTTTCGACCGATATTCTTAATGATCCTTCTGGCTTCTGTTCTGGCTTTAATAACCACTCTTGTTTCTGCATCGGCAATACATAAGTAAAAGTTTGCTGCATTGCAATTAATTGTTCGTTGGAAGTGGAAATCTTAATGCTAGCAATTTGTAAATGAGTGTTACCTTCATTGATAACACTTATCTTTAATTGATTATCCTTATTCAATTGCGCCGCCCAACGCAATTTGGGAGATGCAGTTGAGTTAGCTGGTATAAAGATTGGAACACTAATTTTTAGTGCGATACGTAATCCTTGAAAGTCTGGTTTAGGTGGGCCAGGAATTTCTTGTAAAAAAATACGGTAAGTTGATTCATTGGCTGGATTCTGCGGCTTACGTAATCCAATCTGAATGATTTGCTTACCATTTGCAGGTAAGGTAAATATCGGTGGTGTCGCAAGTAAATCTTTAGTCGGCAAATAGATATCTTTGCCATCCTGTTGCGTCCATTGCACTAATTCCAATTGAATTACAGTAGGTTCTTGCTCAGAGTTTTGAACTGCCATTGCAACAACCGGATGGTCGCCAGTTAAAATCACCCTAACTGGGCTTACTGAGAAAGCCCCGGCAAATGCTGGAGCGATCATCCAACATAACAGTGCCAAGCTAGATAGGACTTGGGAAAAACTTGGTTTTCTCATATCGGTGAATTAAAAAGTAACTCTAGCCACTACTGTGTCGCTGTAACTACCTGCAGGAACACTGAAACTGTACGCTACCAATAAAGAAGCTATCACGGTTCTCGTAATTGTAAAACTAGATTGATTTGATAGTGATTTATGCATGACTCTAAACTCTTAAATTTTTAGGCTTAATGTAAGATCTCAGCTAATATTTTTCAATCTTGCCTGAAACCGTTGCTGTAGAAAGCTGGAATAAAATTTAAGAGTCGCATAGTTCAGCGACAGCGAGACACGCCCACAGGGTAATACCTATAGCACAGTATTTAAATTGGCGATCCCGCTGTCATAGAGCAATCTTTTTTGATTATTCCTTAGACCGGTAACTTTGCGTCCCCGCTTTTCAGTCGGGTATGCCTTTTACAGTGAATTTAGTTTACTTACTTTAAATTAACTGTCAAGAAACAAATGTGCAGTAAGAGAACAGTAGTAATGAGCAGTATTGTCAGTATGACAAACAGGCATGTGTGAATGCGTAGTTCATGTCTTCTAATTTATGCAATTACTATTAGAAAGGTATTAATCCTGTCTAAGTTAGTGTCAATATTTAGGGTAGTGAATTTCGCAAGGGCCTAACGTTTTTGCATTTATAACACCGTATTTTTTGAAGTAATAATCTCAGGATTATCTAGGGCAGAAAAGGCTTTATATTATCTTTGACTAAATGCTTAAAACTACAATATAACACCAAAGTCATTTTACGCAATCTATCAATCAGTAGGACGGCTGCTTGGGCCGAATTACACCAATTCACAAACTAAATAGACATAAGCGGCCCAAAACGGACATTCAAAAAGAGATAAGGGGCGCCGTTAGGCGTCCCACTTGAATGAGGGGTTAGCCATACTTATGGCCTCTCATGATATTGAGGCATATGGTCATCTATGTCGTACCATTCCGCTTTAGAGCCAACAAAGATATGCCCTGTTGCTTTTGTTTCTAGCGGTGTATCTAGTGTGCCTATACGCACCCTAACAGTTTCAGGCGCACTTTCACGCTTGCCAATAATAGGAGATCCGCAGTTAGAACAAAAAATTCTTTGCACACCTGTTTCAGTTTGATACGTGCGTAAAAACTCTGCACCTTTGACAATGTTAAAACTTGCAGATGGGACTGGCACAACCGCTGTAAAGGCAGAGCCATTTGCTTTGCGACAACGAGTACAATGGCAGAATAAAACTGGGCCAAGTTCACCTGAAATTTCATAAGTGACTGAACCACATAGGCAACTACCTTTATGCATAATTTTCCTAATAGCTAGCAGTTAATATATAGGCGCAGAATGGATTAATTTAATTGTAATTGAAGAACTAGACTTATAGGAAATTACAACTGAAAAGAATGACTGCTTTGGGCCGGATAGCGTCAATCCTAAGTAGTCGAATATGGTAGATTGCACCTACTAGATTAACTGAAGAGTTTTGATGCCTTAATGGACGGCTTTTGACCCTTTTGCATATTTGTTGAAAATTTTATTAAACTAATGTATGCATAGTTCTTAACGTAGCTTCGAATTCTTCAACCGGCAAAGGTTTGCTAAATAAATAGCCCTGACAAAGGTTACATTGATGTTTTTCTAAAAACGCCCGCTGGTCCTCTAACTCCACTCCTTCGGCAATAACTTCTATTCCTAGATTGTGAGCCATACCGATAATAGTCTGCACAACAATAGCATCTCTATTATTCAGGCAAATATTACGTACAAAAGTTTGATCTATTTTTAACTGATCCAGTGGTAATTTAGTTAAGCAATATAGCGATGAAAATCCAGTACCAAAATCATCCATCGAGAAGCGTACACCAATGTCTCTAAGGGCTTGCATTTTAATAATAGCTTCCTCGATATTATTTAATACTAGACTTTCAGTAAGTTCTAACTTTAATCGGTCTGATTTGATCGAATGACGGTGAAGCATTTCACTTACTTGATCTACGAAACCAGGGTCATGAAACTGATAGGCGCTAACATTGACAGCTATCTGCAAGTTACATGTGATTGGGTCAGTTTCCCATGCCTTAATTTGTGCACAAGCTGTTTCCAATACCCATTGTCCTATAGGTAAAATCAGCCCTGTTTCCTCGGCTAGTGGAATAAACTGTAATGGCAGAACTAACCCATTTTTTGGATGTTGCCAGCGGATTAGAGCCTCTGCGCCATGAATTTTCCTTGAATGATCAACTTGCATCTGATAATAGAGCTTGAGTTGATTTTCTACAATCGCAATTCGCAAATCGCTTTCTAAGGCTGCGCGCGCTTCTAATGCTGCTTGCATTGTAGGATCGTAAAAGCGAAGAGTATTGCGCCCGGCATTTTTTGCTTGATACATCGCAATATCAGCTCTTTTGAGTAATTCATCTATTGTAATTTCTTGATTGCGAAATAAGCAAACTCCAATACTAGTTGAACAGTGGTATAAATAATCATCTAAGTAAT
Source organism: Pseudomonadota bacterium (assembly GCA_040389995.1). GTDB lineage: Bacteria > Pseudomonadota > Gammaproteobacteria > Burkholderiales > Methylophilaceae > Methylotenera. The sequence goes on from JAZJZG010000076.1 coordinate 10,176, forward strand.
ACGGTAAGTTAATGGTGCTGATAATTTTGGCACACACAGCTTCTGCTTGAATAGCTGCTTGCGATGAGTCCTCATTTAGATCTTCCAATATAACAACAAATTCATCGCCACCTAACCTTGCTAAAGTGTCACCTTCACGTACACATGTTTGCAAGCGCTTTGCAACTTCTATTAACAACAAATCACCGACACTGTGGCCTTTAGTGTCGTTAAGAGTTTTAAAATGATCTAGGTCAATAAATGACACAGCGCCATGATTCTGATGCCTGGCGCTTACAGCTAGTGTGTGTTGGAGACGATCAAGTAAAAGTCGTCTATTAGGAAGGTTTGTCAATAAATCATAGTAGGCAAGATGTTGAATCTTATCTTCTGCTTCTTTGCGCCTAGCAATATCTTGTTGTAGGACTTGGTTAGCACCTTCTAATTGAAGCGTTTTTTCTTCGAGCTTGCGTATCAGTATCACGCTGTAATCTTTAAGCCTATCGCTTGCATCGTTACTAACGGCATTTGGCAGGTCTGGAATGGCCACGACTCCTTTTGATTGCACTTCTCGAAATCGAGCAAGAAAATCTTCAGGTTCAGATGGTTTTAGAATAAAAGCATCAGCACCAAGGCTTAGTGCTAGTCTCTCATCCTCTGGTTCTGTATAGGTTGCTGTATAAACAATAAAAGGTATCGTTTTAAGGCGTGCATCTGCCTTCCAATAGCGCAGAAGCGTATAACCATCCATTACTGGCATAAGTAAATCAGAAATAATTAGGTGTGGCGGGTTTTGACGTGCTTTGACTAACGCTTCTGCTCCATGATGGGCAGAGTCGACTGTATAGCCATTAGCCGTTAAAAGTGCCTGCAA
>JAZJZG010000076.1:11038-24061 GCA_040389995.1 Pseudomonadota bacterium
AAGGTTTTCTTCCTTGTCATCAACAATCAAAATATGGGTCATAACATTCCTTGAACTGCTGATCCAGATGAAAGAAAGGTAGATATCTCAGCTACAAAAGTCTCTGGATTGATTGGTTTTTCAATGTAGCCATTACAACCAGAGGCTAAGCATTTTTCACGGTCACCAACCATTGCATATGACGTTACGGCAACAATACGGACAAGGTTTAGTGATTCTATTTTTCGCAAGGCCTTAGCAACTGCGTAACCATCCATTAAGGGGAGCTGGATATCAAGCAGAATCAAATCTGGCAATAGTTTTTCTGCTAAATGAATCCCGCTAGATCCATCGGCAGCTGATACGACATTGAAACCATTTGCCTCTAGAAGAAAGGTTGTGAGGTAGCGGTTCTGCTCATTGTCTTCAATTAACAGAATAGTATTTTTCATGATTTAAGCGAACCTCGTAAAGGTAAGATAACAATAAATTCACTGCCTTTAGACTTTTCACTAGTAGCTGATATATGACCGCCCATCAGTTCTAATAGTCTTCGGCAAATTGCTAGCCCTAGCCCGGTGCCCTCATGTAAGCGTGTAAGTCCACTGTCAATTTGGTGGAATGGCTGGAATAGGAGATCTAGGTCTTCAGGTTTTATACCGATGCCGGTGTCAGTGACGCTCAGCTTCACCGAGGGGTAAGAAACTACTCTAAATGGTTGTGTAGAATCACTTAGCAACTCAGCAGTGATTGTCACATTACCTTTTTCCGTGAATTTTATTGCGTTGTTGATTAGATTAATTAATATCTGCTTTAATCTCCTATAGTCACTAATCATATCTCCTAAATCTTTACTTATAGTTGTACAAAACACTAATCCTTTTTTCTCAGCGGCTGGCTTCAACAAAGTAACAACCAGCTCGATCAGAGTCGGAAGATTGAAAGGCTCTGTATGAATCTTCAATTGCCCTGCTTCAATTTTGGAAATATCAAGTACATCATTAATCAACTCAAGTAAGTGCTTTGCACTGCCTCGCACCATGCCTAATTGCTTAGACTGCTCTGCATTCAAGGGGCCAGCCATCCCTTGCAAGACAATGCCAGTAAAACCGATAATTGAGTTAAGTGGGGTTCGTAATTCGTGCGACATGGTTGCTAAAAAAGCAGATTTTATCTTGTCTGCCGCTTCTGCACGAACGAGTGCTGTTTGTAATTCTTCTGTTCGCTCGATAACGCGTTTTTCTAAACTGGAGTTTAATTCACTAATGTCTTTTTCAGCTTGTAATCTTTCAGTGATATCGTTGCCAATACTTAAGATCTCCACTACTTGACCTTTAGTATCGAGAACAACTTTGTTGGTCCATGAAATCCACACACGCTCACCATTACGTCGCATGTTTTCATTCACATTTTGTTCAAATATTTTGGTGTCTAAACATATTTTTTGCATGAGATATTGCAAGTCACGACCCGCGCTATCAGTGACTGGCACAATAGTGCCTATTACATGTTTTCCAATAATTTCGTCGAAGGAATAGCCAAAAAACCGTTGTCCAAACAAATTAAGAAAAGTGACACACCCCTGAGAGTTCCACCGCAGAATAATACTATTTGCAGATTCCACTAGTTCTCTATATTTTTGTTCACTTTCTTCCAACTTAGATTCAGCTTCTTTGCGCTCACTGATATCAATACCCATGCCAACTAAGCACTTTACGCCTTTGAAGTTGACATTTCTGCCAGTGAAAAAATAAGGTGTTTTTTTACCATTCTTAGAAAGTAATGAAGCTTCTACTAGTGCTTGTCCTTGTCTAAATACTTCTGCGATTTTTTCTGCAACTGATGTTTTTTCATCAATTGCAAAAAAATCCAAGGGATGCATCTTTGCAATTTCTTTATTTGAATAACCAGAGACCGTTTGAAAGTTGTGATTCCAACGCAAGAATCGACCTTCATGATTATAGAAATAGAGGATGCCAGGCATGCTTTCTATCATCATGTCAGAAAATAATGTTTCATTTTCAGCAATGACCTCTGCTTGCTTACGCTTTTCCTCACGTGCTAGATTTTTTAGAGCAAATGAAATGTTGTCAGCTGTTTCTTCTAATAATGCGATTTCTTTGTCTTGGAAAAAAACGGTTTGGTTCGAGTAAACACTGAGAGTGCCGCATACTTTATCTTCTACACGAATTGGAAGCATTGCAGATGAGCGAAAACCTCGATGCACAAGTTCATCATGCCACGCCAGTGATGTTGGATCTTCTAGCATGTTGTTGCAAATGTAGGGCTGGCCAGAGCGAAATACTAAATCAGACAGTTCTTTACCTTCAGGTCTATCGTCTGTATAAATTTTGATACTATTGAGGTTATTATTTTCATCTCCCCAAGCTGCTACTGGCATTAACTGGTGAGTCTTAGGGTTGTTCCATCCGACCCAAGCCATACGGAAGCCACCTTGATCAACGAGTATCTTACATAGCTTCTTGAATAATTCTTCACGAGTAGGCAGCCAAATGATGGCTTGATTGATTTTGGTCAGGGCGGCGTATAAACGGGAAAGCTGAGCAATCTCACGCTGATGCTCTTTGAGGACGGTGATATCTCGGATCATTCCCAAAAGATTGCCATCTGGCATAGTAGTCGCGATGATCTCAGCATTAAAAACGGAGCCATCTTTGCGTCTTAATTGCCACTCACGCAAGTAATCAGATTTAGCTTTGATTGCAATTAGCGCTGGTTGAATGTGCTCAACCTCGCTCTGCACGACGATGTCTGAAGCATGCATGCCAATGAGTTCATCACGGGTATAACCTAACATCTGACAGATGCTTGCATTAGCATCTAGATAATAACTTTCAGAATCAGCGATAAGAATACCGTCGGGAGCATACTCAAAGAGTGCTCGATATCTCGCTTCACCAATCTGGTGCTCCGAACCCACATCTGCGCCAGTGGTTGATTTATTCTTAACTCTATGTTTTGTCAAGATATTTTATTCTCGCTTGTTAATCTATCCTACCATATAAATTAATAACACTAAGTAAAGTTATTAAACGTTAGAAACATAATTAAAATCAATTAGAGCAGTAAAGAAATGACAACTCATGAAGAGTCCCCTGTTAATTCAATCAATGGTTGATATCGGTTGCGTTGGCATCACTGCCACAATCATAGCGTTTGATACGAAAGCCCAATGCCCGGGCTGCATGAATGATTAAATCTGAAGTATAGGGTGGCGGGAACTGTTTAACGAGTAGTTCGGCATCAAACGGTTTACGGTTCAGGGCACAGAAGCTACCCATGGCCCAAATCATGTCTTCAGTACTGAAGCTGTGTAGTGACGGTGTAGAGGGTCCTGCTGACAGACTCTTGGTAACCAGCTTTAAGAGTCGACGTGGCATTTAAGCACACACTTCGTCGAAATGACAAAAGACAGAAGAGCGCCGCGTATACGAGACACACTGGGTATGAACAGCCATGCAATCACAATGACGTTGCGACATAACGACTCCAGATACTTGCTTATTATTAGTTGTTATTTAAGTCCCTATGTCGCCTGACGAATCATGGTGGATTCACTGACTTTATGAGGTGCTTATTATTATTTAAAAATGTAATTGATTACATTGAATGCTTATCTTGTAGTGAAGTGTATCGGGTGGTCAAGTAACTTTCATTAAAACTACGAAAATTGAGCGCAGGCATCCCAATATTTTAATGCGATGAATTAACATTGAATAAGGTGAATATTCGTGCGGGTGAAACGTGAGTAAGTGGTAGTTATCCTCAATGGTTGCTGAGATACACAGTATATTGATACGAGGTGGAATCTTTATCTACCCGATTGATAGCATCATTAAAGAGCAAGGTGGCAAGTTTCGCCTTATGTATGAGGCAAATCCGATGAGTTTTATCGTAGAGCAGGCCGGAGGATTATCAAGTACTGGCAGTCAACGCATCCTGGACATAATACCTAGAAACTGCATCAGCGGGTTCCAGTGGTGACGGGGTCGGAAAATGAAGTTGAGCGTATATCTAACTATTATAAATAATTATAATTCAACAGAAATGATTAATTTTGAAAGTCTGCTTTGGGCGGTTGAATCCACCGCTCAAAGCAGACATTCAGAATATGTCAAAAAAAATGAGTTAAGTCAAAAGTTACATTCATTGCTCAATTCCTAGTGTGTATAAAAAAACCAAGCTCATTACGTTTAGGTTTTTTTATGGTTCCATAAATAGGGAAAAATCCTTCTTCAGCATTTTTGATTAATTCCCTCGACCATCTGTAATACCTACTCACCAATGAATTCATGGCGGTAGTTTTGTCCCTTATATCTTTAGGGGAGTCATTATGAGTAATCACCGATTGGAGACTTAACTTAAGTTGCACCCCCACTTCATACAATGTTGGCCTTAACTCTTCCGATACGTTTAATAAGTCGTAAACATCTAATAAAACTTTTAAAGTGTGATAATCCGGTTGAGATGCCAATTGAAAAACATCCGCGCAATCATCAAAATCTGGTGTACCTACACGTGTAGTTTGATGCTCTTGTAAGAGACTTTTCATCGCATCCAAAATCTCAGCTGTTGGGTATGTTAAGTTAATTGAAACAGTGATTCCGAACTTATCATTAGGTAAATACTGTTCTTTACTTTCAACAACCTCAACCGTTAATCTTTCAGGCCCACTGAATAACTTTTTGTATTTTTCAAACCATACTTCATAAGTTTCTTGCTTTTGAAGGTATGTTTTTAACCTTTCCCACCAATTCTCTTCATTACTTCGTTGCAACGTTTCATACCAATAGTAATGGTAATCGTCTAAGTACCTTACAGCCATCTTGTCATCCTAATTAAACCTATAACTTGCCAACAATTCAATATAGACCAACTATACTCTGAATTCATGCTATTGCTTTTCAAAAAATACTACCTTTTTATCAGATAAAAATGGGGTGTCAGCATCTCCTCTGGGTCGTTTAATATTGATGCTTTCGGCCCTAAGCGGACTTTCAACAATTCATATTTATTATTTAAGACGTAAGGCTTCCACAACTATGGAAAAAGCTGGTGATGATTGCTTTCGACTTGGGTAATAGAGGTGATAACCTGAGAATGGTGGACACCACTGTTCAAGAACACGGGTCAGGCGTCCTTCTTCGATATGGGGTGCAAATTCGGCTTCTGGTAGATACGCAATTCCAGTGCCACCTAGAGCTGCATCTGTGATATGGGGCGTTGTATTGAAAATCAACTGACCATCAACCCTGATCTTTAATTTTTGACCACGGCGTTCGAACTCCCAAACATCCACTCCGCCATATGTAGGAAATCGTATATTGATACAGCGGTGACTTATCAAGTCATGGGGTGACTTAGGAATGGGATTCTTTTTGAAATAAGAAGGTGCCGCTACAACTGCCATCCGTACATCTGACCCGATACGGACTGCAATCATATCTTTATCTAATGCCTCACTAAATCGGACACCCGCGTCGAAGCGATCTGCAACAATGTCAGTCAGTCCATAATTGATATTGAATTCCAGTTTTATATCCGGATAAACCTCTAACACCGGCATAAGCTTCGGTAACAGGATAGTTTTGAGTACACTGTCGCCACAGCTGATGCGAACCGTTCCTGCAGGTTTATCGCGTAATTCGGTTAACGCATCCAACTCGCTTTCAATCTCATCAAAACGCGAACCGATGGCTTGTACTAGACGCTCACCTGCAACCGTAAGCGAGAGACTGCGAGTGGTACGTGTGAGGAGTCTAATATTAAGTCGAGCTTCTAAACCGGATACTGTCTGACTAATTGCAGATTGAGTTACCCCCAACTGCGCTGCAGCCCTCGTAAAGCTCCCTTCACGGGAAACCGTCATGAAAGCCAATAAGTCATTCAAGTTATGTTTAGACATTAGACGCTCCTCATTGATTAGTACAGCTTATATCATCATTAACTATTTATTAGCTAATCAATCATATCAGACTCTGACACAATTACGAACTCGCTAAGTTAGGTTTGTAACTTACATTTAGAACTAAGCCTATTGTTCAGTAAATATATGATTTACACGAGGCGATTATGATGAAGAAAGTAGAACTCTAATGAGTATTACAGCTGTGAATAATGCATCAGACAACCAGAACTGGGGCGGAGTACTTGCAATGTCATTAGGGGCTTTTGCCCTTGTGGCGTCGGAATTCATGCCGGTCAGTTTGTTGACCCCTATAGCAAGTGATTTACACAGTACTGAAGGCCAAGCCGGTCAAGCGATTGCGATATCAGGTGCATTTGCATTGGTGACGAGCTTATTCATTACATCCTTGGCAGGAAAGCTAGATCGCAAAATCCTGCTTTTACTGTTAACGGTGCTGGTCATTGTGTCTGGAACAATCGTTGCCACTGCACCTAATTACGGAGTATTCATGCTTGGACGAGCATTGATCGGTATCGCTATCGGTGGCTTCTGGTCGATGTCTGCTGTAACTGCGATGCGGCTAGTTTCTGAAGAGAAGATACCCAAGGCATTAGCGATAGTTAATGGTGGTAATGCTTTGGCTACTGTCATAGCTGCCCCTATGGGAAGCTATCTTGGGGGCTTGATTGGTTGGCGAGGTGCATTCTTCTGTGTCGTTCCGGTGGCAGTTATTACCTTTGTTTGGTTATGGACTAGTTTGCCTTCAATGAAGTCAGATAATAATATTGGTACAGGGAATGCACTTAAGCTTATTAAGATGCCTGAAGTGGCACTAGGGTTGATAGCGGTCGGTTTATTTTTTATGGGCCAGTTTGCTTTGTTCACCTATTTACGACCATTCCTTGAAACAGTGACACATGTCAGTCTCACCAAGCTGTCATTAATCCTTTTGGTTATGGGGGTATCAGGCTTTATCGGTACGCTTTTAATTGGCAGGTTCTTGAAAGATTGGTTATATCGGACCTTGATCATCATTCCACTGCTAATGGCAGTAATAGCTATCGCACTTACTCTATTTGGCTATTCACCACTATTGACAACATTGTTACTGGGAATTTGGGGCTTGGTTGGCACTGCCGCACCGGTGGCTTGGTGGACTTGGCTTGCAAAAACACTACCTAACGATGCGGAAGCAGGTGGAGGCTTAATTGTCGCAATTGTTCAACTTGCGATTACTGCAGGTGCGACCCTCGGAGGCATCTTATTCGATCTTAGTGGATATCGTGCTACCTTTTGGATGAGCGCGACGATACTTACCATTGGCGCGATGTTTGCCTTTTGGACAGCACGTATTAACGTAAGGCTTACTTCAAATTAGATAATTTGAATAATTAATTTCTGCTAAAGGTGGAATTAGTAACTTTGATTAGTAATCTATCCTAGTTACGCTGGAGATATTTCAAGCAGTTTCATTACTAAAGGTAAATATATGCAATCTATACAACGAAGTGGTACTCAATCCTCTATCAAAGGTCCTGAAGAATGGTTTACTGGCGATGTTCGTATTGACCCATTATTTTCAGCAGCAGAACCATCTCGCGTTTCAGCAGCATTAGTAACTTTTGAACCTGGAGCACGTTCAGCTTGGCATACTCATCCATTAGGCCAGAATCTGGTTGTTACAGCCGGATTAGGCTGGACCCAATGCTGGGGTGGCCCTAAACGCGAAATTCGAGCGGGTGATGTTATTTCCTGCCCTTGCGGACAAAAACATTGGCATGGAGCAAGCGCAAATACAGCAATGAGTCATATCGCAATTCAAGAAGCGCTGGATGGTAAAGTTGTACAGTGGATGGAAAAAGTGACCGACGAGGAGTACTTGGCTGCAGTAACATTTGACTCTGTTTGATAAACTTAATTATCTCTAGTTCTGCATTATGAACGACTGCTTTGGGCCGGTCTTTACTCATTTGAAATTGATACTAATCGGCTCAAAGCGAACACATATTCCACTTACTCTATAGTTACTATTTATTCTTCAAAAGTCTTATCATTTAGATTGTTTTTCCGAAGATTGGAAAACTGCGCTTCATAAGTTTTTCCAACAATACTGACGAGAACTCCGGTTGACCATCCAAAAGAAAATAAACCAGACATGGCAATAAATAAGGCAAGCTGTCTCCAGTTTGGAGGGAGAAGAATATCTCCAAGACCTAATGTGGTATAGGTTTCTCCAGTAAAATAGAACGCTGTGCGTAACCCATTAAAAGCATGAATCCCATACAGCACCAACGCTATTAAAAAGACTTCCAAAATGTGGCTCAATATCATAATTAACACAAGGTGGCCAAAGTAAAATTGACGCCTAAATTCATTTTTCTCATTTAAGAAAACTGACCAATTGAGTTCAAATCTATGCATAACCGCGTACATTCCAATGCTGTGAATGGTCATTGTGCAAATGATTAAGAAACAACCGAGTAGGATCTCAAGAAAGGGCCACATTTGAGATTAAATCTCCTTCAGTAAGTTATTGATCGTTAGGATGTTGGATATTTTCTTAAGAGATGTTGGATATTTTCTTAAGATTTGAAGCGCATGAGGCCATCCTCAAACACTAACTTTCACTCATATCTCACCCGTTAGATTGTATAAAATTACGTTCCACCAAGTGGTTCAAATGCACTGCTGTCTTGCTTCAGTTCCATATTTGAAACAAGTTCGGCCAAATGGTGGTTCAATTCGGACAAAGTTTCTGGGCTAAGCCGCATGAGTGCATCCGGCAGAATGCCGCGATATGGAGGTGGAGCCTTAGCCAACACCCCAAACCCTTGATCGGTCATTGTTAAATATACGATTCTCCTGTCATCAATACTCCGTGTGCGGGTAACATAACCACCAGATTCCAATTTCTCAATAAGATTACTAACGGTTGATTGATGCACTGACATGGCTTTGGCAAGCCCGGATATTGTCAGGTTCTTATTTTCAGAGATTTCTGCCAAGGCCCACAGGGAAGCACCGCCTATCCCTGCAATTCTTTCTATTGCATGAAAATGGCGTGTAGCAGATTTAAAGATAATACGGAATAGCTTAAGCGTTTCCAGTGCGGAACTATTGGTTTCAGCTTGCTTATTAGTAGAAGGCATCGTGTCATTATCACGCTTTTCTAAAGCGATGCCAATGTTTGCATTATTCCTGATTTTAGATATTTTCACTTAAAGCTTTTGAAGGCACGCTTGTAATACTAGAATCTAATTTTTCCGCCAGAGTAAGATAAAGGGGTGGACTGAATATCCTGGAAATAATAGCTGCAATCAGTGCAATGGCCATCAAACTGATCACCATTTCGTGACCATCCACCATTTCCATAACAATAATAAATGATGTGATTGGCGCCTGTGTGACCGCTGCCAGGAATCCCGCCATGCATAGTACGCTTATCGCGGTAGCCGCATGATATTGGCCCAATAATGGCAGCATATCATTGCCAATCCCTGCACCTATTGAGAGTGATGGCGCAAATATGCCGCCTGGGACGCCACTCCAATAGGAAAAGAGCGTGGCTAAGTATTTAATAGGAGCATATTGCCAGGTTGCAGTTACGCTTCCGTTGAGCATATCTTGCGCAAACTTATATCCAGATCCATGTGCAGCACCATCACTGATGACACCCAGCAAGGCAACTAAAAGGCCGCAAACACAGGCACACCATAGCGGATGAAGCTTACGAAATGTGCCAAGCTTGCCTTTTACTTTACTAGATGACTCAATGAGGGTGCGGCTGAATAGTCCGCCTAGCACCCCACATACCAGTCCACAAATGATGACTGGCACTATAATGCTTCGTTCAATCTCACCTACAGAAAGATGTCCGAAATAGGTGTAATTACCTTGTAGTGACATCGATACTAAACCTGACAATATAATCGCGGTGATAAGCACGCCGCTGGTTTTTTGTTCAAATCCACGACCCAGTTCCTCTATGGCAAATACAATACCAGCAAGCGGTGTATTGAAGGCAGCCGAAATGCCTGCTGCACCGCCTGCTAAAATAAGATGCTTGGGATGAATGGAAATTCCCTCTGGTAAAAAGCGTCGAAAGGAATGCATGACACTGGCGGCAACCTGAACGGAAGGACCTTCCTTGCCCGCTGAAAAACCTACTGCCAATGCACTAACACCTAGAGATATCTTGGCAAATGCTAACTTAAGCCCAATTAGCGTAGGATAAGAGTTCTCATCACCTTTATCATGCAAAGCAGCGATGGTTTGTGGAATACCACTGCCGCCAGCACCTTTAAACCAACGACCGGTGATCCAGACAATCAACATCCCGCCTGCTGGAGTAATAATTAGAGGCAACCACCAATTGGCTTGCTGCCAGGAGAAAAAGAAGCTAATCGCATAGTCCGCTGCCCGGGAGAACATCACCACCACAAATCCGGCGGTTGCGGCAGCCACCCACACCACAAAACGCCCCTGCCAAAAATCGAAGTTCGACAGTTTGGCAGATCGTAACTTCAGCATGAGCGCTTGAATAGATGGCATGGTGATATTATCTTTTAGTTAAAATGATCGTTACAAATAAATCCAAAAACGATAATCCATAATAAAAGTCAGTACCACCATTTTCAAAGAGATTGGTTCATATCTCTTTTATTGCGCTGAAATCACTCGCCAAGATAAACAATGTCATCCCTACGATTCTTAGCCCAGGAAGCCTCGTCTTCACCCGTTGCTCTTGGTTTCTCTTTACCATAACTGATGGTTTCAATTTGCTTGTCTTGTACACCAAACAGGCTCATCAACTTCTTGACGGCTACGGCACGCTTTTGTCCTAAAGCCAAGTTGTATTCACGACTGCCACGATTATCGGCATTACCTTCAACACGAGCACTTAATTCAGGATGATTTACAAGGTACTTGGCGTGTGCCTCAACCAATGCACGGTACTCATCTTTGACCCCGTATTGATCAAAGTCAAAGTAAACGCTGCGTTTTGAAAGAATATTATTCGGATCTGTTAACGGATTTCCTAATATATTACTTTCAGTGGTGGATGATGTGGCAGCCGGAGTAACATTCTGAGGCGCAGATGTGACTGGTGGAGTATTTGTTGCAGTAGCTGGAGCTTCCTTAACATGATTTCCTGCACAGGCAGAGACCATACTGACCAGGAATACTAGCGCTAGTAAATTTTTCATTTAACTTCCCTTTATAAAACAATATTAATATAAATTTGTACAAATATATTGTAACAAATATAATTTGATGGGATGAGAGCTATTAGGCAAAGTTTCAAATAACATTATTTATTGGAATGAGAACTTTGGTTGTAAGTCGGCTTTGGGTCGCTTCTGGTTGCGTAAAGCTCGAGGCTGCCAATCATATTATGAATCAAATTTTAGAATTTAATTATGAGGTTAAACTCAGCCAAGCTTTTGGGGAGAGTCCTACCTGCGCCTTAAATACTCTGTTTAATACAGAAGCATTGCTATAACCTACCTCATTTGCAACCAATCCAACAGATTTACCTTTTTTAAGTAGGCTTTGAGCCATCGCAATTCGATACTTAGTGAGATGGTCGATAGGTGTAGTACCTACTGTTTCTCTAAATTGCACTGCAAACCTGGCCCGAGACATACCTGCAGTATCAGCAAGCGACTCAAGCGACCAGTGAGAACTTGGGTCATTGTGCATTGCGCAGATTGCTTTTGCCAACTTTACATTGCCTAATCCAGCCAGTAGCCCGATGCTAGTCTGATTATTGTCTAAAATATAGCGTAATAGTTGAATCAGTAGATATTCAAAAAGCCTATCAATAGCTGCTTGTCGTCCACAAAACTCTTGTTCAGCTTCAGCAAACAATAATACTAAGGTATGAGCTAGAGTGGGGATCTGATTTAATGGCATGAGCATCATGCTTGGTAAGGCATTCACTAATAAGCTACCTGAGTTGCCATCTATATCAATGATTGCACAAGTGAGATCGACATCACCATCAAACACAAATTGATGTTTAGCCGATTTTGGGTAGAGTAATAAGCTAGGTTCCTCTATAAAAACACTGGGATGTATTGAAGAGTGAACCTCTAATTTTCCCCTACGAATTAAGTGTAGGAATCCACCACCCATCTTCTCATCGAACGCAATATCCTTACACAAGGTCCCCGTAAAAAACATACGCGCACTGAGTTGATGCTGACTTAAGAATCCTGCTAGTCTATCAGTCATAATGATACTTATAGGTAATTAATTGATACTAAATAATACCATAAGTATCTTCATTGCCTAGAAAATGGCATTGTGCATTTGGCACGACATTAAAAGGATGTTTAATATGAGCAATAAAATTGCGATCGTCGTATTGGCCGATACAGAATCTAATGAAGGGCTAGGTCGTGTTGTGAATGCCTTGGCAGCAGCTAAGGAGTGCAGTGAGGCAGGAGATGAAGTGCATATCGTATTTACTGGAATTGCTACAAAATGGCCGACTCAATTAGTTAAAGCTGACCATCCAGCTCACGGCTTATACGAAGCCGTTAAGAAGCATATAGATGGCGCATGTGGATTCTGTGCAAGTGCATTTGGACAGACTGATGCGGTACAGGCATGCGACCTAAAATTACTAGCGGACAGTGGCCCGTTTATGAGCTATCGTCAGTTCACCGCGGTTGGCTATCAAGTATTAACTTTTTAGCTTTACGTCACTAATATGGGTCGCCTAAATAGCTGGCTTATATTAGTGATTCTGAACGGCTGCTTTGGGCCATAAAGCAGTCAATCAACGTTTGAATTAAGGGGCGCCGTTAGGCGTCCCCTTGAACGATAAAGTTAGGCGGATATCATGCCCACTTCTTGCCGATCTCCTCCAGGCCGGCCTTTTGCAAATCTTCCGGGCTCATCAGAATACGAAATTTGCAATTGGCCTGAAAGTTAAGAAAGAAGGGTTCTGAAAAGGATGGAACATCCGATGGATTTTGTACGTTAATCACGAAGATTCCGCCGCGTGTTCCGTCTTGTTCCGTGAAGTAGGCCGCCTCAGGCTTGATTGTTTCGAGGATACGCCCAATGATCTCACCCGCCTTTCCGCTTCTGACGAGAGAGTTGAA
>JAZJZG010000076.1:24071-34161 GCA_040389995.1 Pseudomonadota bacterium
CAATAATACTTTTAATATCTTGAGTATTCTTATTTACTTGATTATTTAAATCAGTATTATATTTGTTATTCATATTAAATTATCCTACTGTAGTCAATGTTTCAATTTCTTGAGTATAAAAATATCCGTAAGTAGCATTTTCATATGATAATCTCCTTCTGTTGCGGCATTTGAAGGCGATGCCACACACGCCTAACAATTAATATAGAGACCATGCTCTATATTAATTAATTAATAATTCAGATGTATGGCTGGGACTCCACCCCTACTAAATTATTATTGTTTCTAAGTCTCTATATCGAAATATTAATATAGATATGGAACATCTTTAAAAAATATTCTAGACGAAGTTACTTTGAATGTGAAAATATTGAATAACCGCTTTGGGTCATTTTGATCTTACCCACGTTTGGTGGACACTCTAAGAAGGCATACTATGGCTAGCTGAGTTTTATTTATCTTCAGGGTCGTTGTGCAAAACTTACTTTGCAATGTCAATGACTACCCAATCATGATGAATAAAAGTAGCCAACTGTAATGCTCAAAAACTAAATAAAATGAATGCCCCCTGCCGGCCCAAAACGGACACTGACTTTGACAATCTAAATAAAGTGGGTTTTAGGCTATCAAATGATCTTTACCACTACCTTGCCTTTAGACCGGCCCTGCTCGAGATAAGCAAGTGCCTCTTTTGTTTGATCAAAGGGAAATACCTTATCGATTACCGGAACAATGTGTCCTGCTTCGACTATCTTGCCGATCTCTGCAAGCTGGTCGCCATCAGAATGTACGAACAGGAATGAGTACTTAGTACCAATTTGGCTTGCTTGTCGAATGATCTTGTGGCTCATCAACCCAAATACGAACTTCATGAGGAAATTCATGCCTCTGGCTTGCGCAAATGCAGCATCCAGCGGACCGACAAGCGAGACTATTACACTGTTAGGTTTTATTATCTGAAGGGATTTCTCAATCACGTCGCCCCTGATAGTACCCAGCACTACATCATAGTCCTGCAGCACATCCTGGAATTCTTGCTTCTTGTAATCGACTACCTCATCGGCTCCGAGGCGTTGAACCAGATCTACGTTACCAGTACTGGTTGTTGTTCCCACCTTTGCACCCAGGTATTTTGCAAACTGGATCGCAAACGTACCTATGCCACCAGAACCGGCAGGTATGAATACTTTCTGACCCGGCTTGATATCTGACCGCTCCTTAAGTGCTTGCCATGACGTGAGTCCAACCATCGGGATCGAAGCCGCTTGTACGAAATCCAGATTCGCCGGTTTGATTGCAGCAGAGGTCTCCGGCACGACAGCGTACTCAGCAAGCGAGCCTGTGCCAAGATCGAAGATGCTGCCGAAAACGGCATCTCCAGGTTTGAAGCGCGTCACGCGACTTCCCACCTCCACCACGACACCAGCTAAATCACTGCCCATCGTAGCCGGAAGTTGAAACTTCAGTATTGGCTTGAATGTTCCTTTCGCAATCATATTGTCGATCGGATTCAAGCCAACCGCATGCACCTGCACCAGTATTTCGTTAGGCTTTATTTTGGGCCGTGGAATGTCTGAAAAATCAAGCTGCGGTGACTTTCCATAACGTTTCAAGGTAAATGCTTTCATCATGTTTTTCCCATGTTTTGATGATGTTTATTTTCTACGTGCACCAACATATAGAAATGCCAGTACAAGAACGATTTCAATCAGGACAGACATTAGTATGCCACCCGACGCATGACCTGCAACAAATTCATAAACACCAAGAATCGCCAATATCAAGCATGCGGTGATAGTCCCGACGATGAGCGCTGTACGGGTTGCTGAATGCTCTGCATTCCTTGCGAAGAAATACATCACAGCGATACCAGCATAGAGGGCTGCTATTCGCCTGGTCACTAACCCTACCGAATCTGTTAACTCCACTCCCCAGGCTGATAGCATCAGAACTGGTGCGAACATCAAGATGAAGGCCAATACCGTAAATAGGATTGAACTAAAAACTGAAAGTCGATAGAAAGATAATATTTTCATGATGGCCTCCTATGGTTGGCTAGCTATTTTGTCGAGCGAGTCAAGTTTTAACTCTTTGCGAATGCCCATATCCACTAATGCAGCAGGCGCAAACCTTCTCAACAAGCTCAAGCGGCACGCTAATTTACCAGCGGCATAACGCAACTTAGGATATTTGGCATTGGCTGCTTTTAATACGACGTTGGCAACGACTTTAGGGTCATCGCCACCTGCCACAGCGATTTTAATTAATTTTGCGAGTGCTTTCCGCGCAATCGTGTATTCATCTAATTTGGCATCTACTTCTTGCGTATTGGCTTCAAACTGGGTGTTGGTATAACCAGGCTCAATTACAGATATACGTATACCTCTTGTTCGCAGTTCATGATCTAGCGACTCTGAAAAACCTTCTACAGCATGCTTAGTCGCGGCATAGGTTGCCATGTAAGGCGCTGGGATCAACCCTAGAATAGAACCGATGTTGATGATGCGTCCTTCGCCCTGTTTTCTCATGTAGGGTACAACAGCACGTGTCATGCGGACTATTCCAAAGAAGTTGGTCTCGAATAACATCTTGGTTTGTTCTATTGAGCTTTCCTCTGCTCCACCTGGCGCTATGCCGAAGCCTGCGTTATTCACAAGCAAATCAATTCGGCCTTCGATTTGTATTACATCTTTTAAAGCTGCTTCTATAGAAGCTTCGCTATTTACATCCAGCGCAATCATTTTGTATGCATGCTTAGCCGACTGCGCTCCTTTACGACTCGTTCCATAAACCTTATAACCAGAGTTTACGAGTAACTCTGCTATGGCCTCACCAATACCTGATGATGCACCTGTCACAATTGCGATCTTGCTTTTCATGTTACGTCTCCCATTCATTTAAAATTTAAAACAACCCAAGTAAATATGATAACCATCATATTTAAGGTCAAAAAAAGCCAAACGAACTTAATAAAAAATTATCATTCTTTGGCATCGAAATGTTTTAAAGCTGCCTGACGGAAATCTTCGCTAAGCGCATTATCATCGACTGCGCGAGATAAAAGTAATGTTCCTACCATAGTGGACATCATGATCAATGCTTTTTCATATGCATTCGATTGGTCTGCTAATTTATTTTTAATAAGACCTATCATTTCCTTGATCCGGCAAGTAGAAGCCTTCCTAACTTCAGGTGCTTGGCGCGGCATTTCCGAACCTAGGGCTGCAAAAGAGCACCCTGTTTCAATATTAGCCATATGCTCATTTGATAAATAAGCATTCATCAATGCCTGCAGCGCTTGATCCTCAGGAACTTTGGCGAATACATGTTCAGCAATGGCAACAGTTTCTGCTCCTGCTTTATCTGCAGCTTCTGCAAGCATTGCATCACGGGATGCAAAATGCGCGTAAAACCCGCCATGAGTGAGGCCTGCTTCTTTCATGATATCGGCTACACCCGTTCCATCGTAACCACTTCTACGGATTGCCCGTGCAGCAGTTTCTACAATACGCGTATGCGTAATTTCCTTACGGCTCGATGGGTTTAGTTTGGCTTTAGATTTTTTCATGACGACCATCATATATGATGATCGTCATATTTACAAGTAAAATGGATTTACCTAATAAAATCAGTTTGAAACTAACGTCCGCTTTGGGCCAGCAGCAGTTCATCATGTTTAAGTTTTGTTCATTACAACTGGCTGCTTTAAATCGTAATGGTTAAATTTAAATCCTAGTGATCATTTTCACTACAAAATAAGCTCAGCTCAACTGCTATGTACTGAAGTTTAATGAAGGTCAGCTAGCTATAAAGTGGCTTAAGAGCCATAAGATATCTATATGATCAGCCTCAATTCATCTTTGCTGTTTACAATTTGTCTCACCACGCCTAAATATTGCTAATAATCAAACAATCTCACATGAAAGACTTTGATGTCGTATAAAGGTAAGCTTAACTATATTGATTACGAGGATGTACTCAGTTTTGACTCGTTTATTATCAAAGGTGACTGTATCACTTTTCATGCTACAACCACGTGGGGTAAATGGGGTGAATGGGTCATAGAAAGTGATGCAATTTTTAATGGAAAATATTATGAAACAAATAAAGCATATTCATCACTAGTGTTGAATACTAATAATATGGTGTCATGTAAGGTCGTTTTCTCAGAAGTAACAGTTCTAGGTTCAGAGGTTAAAGTAGCAGGATACTGGGATGAAAAAGATGAAAAGCACAACTTTTCTGGGACATTAGAACGCAAGGACTAATTCACATTTGAAATAAGGGTTAGTCTAATTGACTAAACCCTATTTCTTAGTATTTCAGCAATATCAGATAGATAATTAGCATCAGTATCCAATTCGTAAAAGGCATACGGATTCAGAAATTGTCGACCCCATAATAAATTCTTATCAGTTTTATTCAGTTCCGCTGCTTCACTGACTGCTTGCCAATGCTCACCAATACTATTAATCTGTGCTTCAATCAGATTAATTGCTTCTTTTTTAGATAATAGAAATAAATGTGCCGCTTGAAGGCAGGTCGATATTTGACTTGCTCGTTCTTGCCCTGAAATAAGCATGGCTTGTGTAGCTTCAAACCCTGAACGGCTTTGCGGACAAAGATCATAAGCAGGAGTTAACTCCAAAATCTCACCGTCCCAAAATGCCGCATGATTTCTAGCATGATCATCTGTGTTCCCACAAAGTATATTAAATACGATACGTTGAAACAACTCCTTAAGCGTTGCTGGCGCACTTCTAAAATCATGTCGAATAATATGCGTCAAATCTTCATAACTCGCATATCTTGCCATCATTTCATCTAGGCCTAGAATGGTAAGGGCAGATACCATGCTTTTTCTTTGCCAACCTTGATGAGTATGAGTTCGATCAAATCTTTCGATCAATAATACATCTTTTCCAGAAGCCTTTTCTAAATGAACAAGGGCTACATTGAGTCCAGCTAGCTTGGCTAAACGCATGGCAATGAATTCTGCTTTAACAACGCTGTAAAGATCGCTTGATGTAGAAAATTTAGCTATAAATTTCTTATCACTCCCTTCTATTAATGCCTTTGGTCTTGCTCCACCAATACTGCTACCATGATGAAGTGCTATATCTAGCTCAGGCGATAATGGCACACCATTTTCAACACGTTCAGCTGAGGCTTGCAACTCTTCAAGGCTTACATTCTTAGAAACTCTTGGTACATATTCATTAGCGGATTGCTGGAAGTCTAGTGCACCAATACGGTCGGAGCCTGACTCAAGTAAATAAGTCAATTCGCTTAATTCAATTTTTGCTGCATCCCCTCCCTTCAATCCCAATTTTTTATTGATAATCACGCGACGTCCCCATGCATCTGGTGAAGAGTCGCGAAGACACCCTGGCATAGTGAGCCCTGAACGCAAAGGTAAAACCCCTTGTTTCAAGGGTAGTTCTTTCTTAAAAATTGATATTGCATCTTCTCTAGCCAAATAGGTTTTCCCATAATTGAATATTAAAGACTTTCCTTCGGAATAGAGTCGCCCAGCCACGACTGGCTCAATGTGTTCTGGTAGCCAGATCCAAACAAACGCTTCTTTGTAATGATTTTTTTTAGAAGTCATCTTTAATTACCTTGGATGTGGGATGAATGCTTTTTGGTAAAAGAGCAATCTTGTCATTGATGTGATCTATACTCATAGCAATTCCATTTTCATCAGCATCAAATAGCTTGATCCCTACCAATGAGGCCAATTCAAACACTAGGCCAATTTCACACCGCATATCACCTTTTTCAATACTTGCTAGCGTACCTCTTGAAATTCCAGCTCTATCGGCTAGCTCCTGCATTGTAAACTTACGCTCCTTGCGACCAAGCTGGATTGCTTTACCCAATAGCAAGGTAGCTGATTTGCTGTAGTTTGAATAAACTCTTTTTTTATCCATTATATTATTAACACCATGCATTATTATGCATAATATAATAACCATATTTATATGATATGCGCAATATATTACACAAAACAATTACATTAACGTATTTTCTATTGCAGATGTTTATAAATACCAACTATTACTTATCAAGCCATTATCTATGCGTCAACACTTCATAACAAAAGATTATGGTTAGCTGACCTTACTTATCTTCGGGATAGTCGTGCAAAACTGACTTTGCAATGTCAATGGCTACCCAATCACGATGAATTAAAGCAGCCAACTGTAATGCTCAAAAACTAAAAAAATGAATGGCCTCTGCCGACTCAAGGCGTTCACTTAGAACCCAATACTTTTCAATTAAACTGCACTACCTTCCTGTTGATAATGCAGGTTAATAACATCTCTACCTAATATCAAGCTCATTTCAGTGCCATTCGGCATGATATTAACTTTGACCAGAACAGGCGTCTTGATAAACGTTTTTGCGAGTTGAAAAGCCTCGTCACGATAGCCAACTTTATATTGAAGAACTGTAGTGTATTGGTTATACCGTTTCTTATTTGCAACCTGATAAGGTTGATTTAATCCAAATTCAGCTAATGTTTCCGCAGTTTTTCTAGCAAAACCTTTAATACCATTACCATTGATAATTCTTAAGGTAAACGGCTTGTGGTTAAACTCAATATTGCCAGCCTTAGCTAATACGCCCTCATTAAAAAGGTTATTTACCAATGGATCAACCTTGAAGGAGACGCCTCCAGATTGAGCCAATATTTTCACTGTAGGCAAAGGAACATTTTCTTGAGTATTGATAGCAACTTTTTCTACTGGTGCTTCAGCTTTTACGACTTCGTAAACCCCAGAGCTGACTTGTATAATTTCTGTTGGCGGATTTTTCTCAACTGAAGCTTCGCCAACTATCTGGCTTTGCCCAACAACGGGCTCAGCTGTCAAAACAGGAGCCTCTGTCGCAGATACATCAGTCAAGGCTTGTTGAGGCATGTCATGAGCAGGATTTACATTTTCCGTCGAACTTGATTGCTCATCGGCTGGTCTGATTTTTCCAGTTTTTATAGATTTAGCCAGTGCTATATACTTTTGTGCATGGTCTGTTTCTCCGAGTTTATTAAGTGTGGCGCCCATATTATTGAGTGCACGGACACTTGTTGGGTCTAGAGCAATTGCTTTACCCAAAACTGAGGCAGCTTCCTTGTAGTTACCATTTAAATAGTATGCATAACCTAGGTTGTTATAAAGATATGCGTCATCGGGCGACTTTGCTAGAAGCTCTTTTAATTGCGAAATACTTTTTTCATATTCTCCGCGCTCAGCATTAAATACAGCGTCAGCAACACTTGCTTTAATACAATTAGGCGCTAAAACTTGTGTGTTCTGGCAAGTTTTAACTGTAAAAGGCAAAGGCTCTATTTTTAGTTTTGCAGATTTTTGAGTAGATGCGCAACCAGCTATTGCACTAGTTGCAACAATAAAGGTAAATAATTTCAAATGGTTTTTCATGGTTAACTCCCTTAAGTCGGTAGCCACTTATCAATAATCTTTAATTTGTTCCCGCAAAGGTAGGTAGCAAGACACGATAAATCTGAATGAATGCCGGCCCCAACAAAACAAGTAATAAAGTCGGAAAAATAAAGAATATTAGTGGGAAGAGAAGTTTGAGCGCTATTTTGGCAGCGGCCTCCTCTGCACGAAAACGTCTTTTACTGCGTAAGCTTTCAGAGTGAACACGTAATGAGTCACCCATACTGGTGCCGAAGCGCTCAGATTGAATCAACATTGCAACCAACGTATCTATATCTTCCACGCCTGTTCTCAAGGCGAGATTCCTTAGCGCTTTTTCCTTGGAAAATCCAGCGCGCATTTCTATTAAAACCAGTTCAAGCTCATGACTTAACACTAAGCTTTTTAGCTGCATTTCAGAAGCCACTTTGTTTAACGCTTGCTCTAAACTTAAGCCTGCCTCTACACACACAGTGAGAAGATCAAGTGCATCAGGAAAATTTTCAAATATCTCACGTTGACGTCTCTTTACAACTTGTGAAAGCAATACATTGGGCAGGTAATAACCAATGGTGGCACAAAGCAGCAACATAAAGAGCTGGCTATAACGACCAATAACTGCAGTACTCTGCGTTAAAACAATGGTTAATAGCATAGGCAAAGCAATTGCCAGTATAGTTTTAGCGGCAAAATAAATTGCAGGCGCCGATGGGCTCCGCCAACCAGCATTAATAAATCGCGTACGCAGCGCGGATTTTTCCCATCCCTCTTCGGGTAAAGAAAGCTTTGCAAACGGCTTTGCAACCTTGACAATTTTTTCTACCCATTCGTTATCTTGCGATGGCAAAGTGCTTTCTTTTACCGCAGTAAACTCAGTTAATCTTTGTTGCACTCTATCAGGAGAAAATAAGTACATTGCCAGTAACACGATGCAAAATGCGACGGCAAACACAACAATCAGAAAAATTATTTGTTGATTACTCATCATGACACCTCAATTCGATACACTAATGACTTGGATCACAGTAAATTATTCGCATTAGTTACTTTAAACGCGAATCCGAATAATGTTTCGCATCCAGATTATTCCTATAATAATCATCACCGCTGCAAAGCCCACCATTTTCAAACCAACGGGATCAGTAAATAAAGTATTCATATACTCTGGATTAATGATACTAATCACTAATCCTACTGCGAAGGGCAATAAACCTAACACCCAAGCCGACATTTTGCCTTCTGCAGAAAGCACGCGAATTTGAGCATACAGATTTAGCCTATCGCGGATAATTTTGCTGATATTGCCAAGTATCTCAGCCAGATTACCTCCGGACTCTCTTTGAATCAGAACAGCAATCACAAAGTAACGCAAATCAGTGAGCGGTACTCTTATTGCTAGATTCTGCAAAGCATCGTTCATCCCTATACCATAATTGATTTCGTCAAAGGTAATACGGAACTCTGTAGCCACAGGGTCGGGCATTTCGTCACCTACCATTTGTATGGCGCTCGGAAATGCATGACCAGCACGTAATGATCGGCTAATTAAATCGGCAACCTCGGGAAGTTGTATTTCAAATTGCTTGAGACGTTTTGTACGGGCGCGTAATACTATGGTTAATGGAACAGTTGCAACAAATAGACAAACAACCAATTTTATGAGCCATGGAATATGCAAAAACTGTCCAAGTAATATCACCGCAATTACTGATATGCATGTATAAGTAAGCAGTTTTGCCACAGACCAGCCTATGCCAGATTGCTCCAAAATGCGATCCATACTATGTATACGAGGAACTTGTAATAACAAGCGCTCTATCATCGGAGACTCACTTAAAAAACGTTGCTTAAGTATAGATATTTGTTCGTTATCTCCATGTGCCCCAGCTGACATGAATCGTAAGCGCCGTTCAATGCGTTTGGCTTCCTCGCCACGCGTTGAGGACCACCACATAAAAATGCCTTCCATCATGAAAATAACTGCTATAAACAGCAGAATTGTAAAAGCGTAAAAAATGGTATCCAATTTATTCTTCCTTATTTACACAATTAAACAGCCATTCAATTAGAAATTCACCTTATTAGATTTGTTTGTTTTATATATGCGCAATCTTTGTTTACTCATATATTTTAGTAGGATCAAATAATGATTCTGGTACAGGTACACCAAATGTCCGTAATCGCTCAGTAAACTGTGGCCTTATACCCGTAGCTGCAAAATGACCTTGTACTTTTCTATCCTCAGAAACCCCCAATTGTCTGAATGTGAAAATCTCATGCATAGTAATCATTTCACCTTCCATGCCAGTAAGTTCTTGGATGCTCACTATCTTGCGAGTACCATCGATTAAACGCGTCACTTGAATAATGACTGTAATTGCAGAAGCAATCTGCTGGCGTGTTGCGTGCGTGGGTATGTTTGATCCAGCCATACTTGCCATATTTTCCAATCTAGTAATTGCATCACGAGGAGTATTGGCATGAATAGTGGCAAGTGAACCTTCATGCCCGGTATTCATGGCCTGTAACATATCCAAAGCTTCTGCACCACGTACCTCACCAAGAATGATTCGATCTGGGCGCATCCTTAAAGCATTACGAACCAACGCTCGCTGAGTCACTTCACCACTACCCTCAATATTGGCAGG
>JAZJZG010000077.1:0-562 GCA_040389995.1 Pseudomonadota bacterium
CTATCCATAGCCGTACCCAATGGTCCGTATCATGCATCAGGCGCTTTATACTTGCAGCGGATAAATCGCTCCGTATTGCAATTGCACGTCTTACTACATTAGCAGTGTCATTCAATAAATGCCCGACCAATGCTCTGGGCGCTTGCATATTGGCCGCCACACCGCTCCGCACTGCCGTATCGTTACTTTTCGCCAACCTCGCCAGTACAACTAGCTGCATACACTTACGTGCTACCTGGCGCTGCACTAATATCTCACTATCATTCACTGCTTGTTCTAACAAAGATTGCGGGCAATTCGTATGTGCGATTACAGCCGCGCGTGAAAAAGCATCCCCTCTCCCATAAATCAAGCTGAGTACATCTGCTGGTGCTGATGGATTAGTCACCACATTCTTATCAAAAACCCGATACATCTCGCCATCATTGATTTGATGGCGTACCAACTGCCTGAGTATCTGCGCACTCGCTGCCGGGTTTCGGCTAACAGCTTTCAGCGCCTCTAAACTATTATCAAGCTTAACAATACTCTCTAAAACATTGACTGGCGTATGCTGATGCTG
>JAZJZG010000077.1:572-4197 GCA_040389995.1 Pseudomonadota bacterium
TGCAATCAGCGTCGTCAGACTTGTATTCTTTTTGCTGTCCTTTGTACCTTCAACATAAAGGTCAGATAAAGCCTGAGATGGCGTATTTGGGTTCTTATCCAAACGCAACTCAATCGCGCTATCTAATTTCACTGCACTACCTTTATTTGCATTATCTGCATTATTTGCTGATAACGCTTGTAACACGGCGGCTGGCGTATGTTCCCACCTTGCTAACATCAAGGCATCACGACGCTTACCGAACATGATGGCTTCCAAAACCTGACGTTGTGCATCATTTGCTATGTCATAAACTGCAGCCGCACAATAAACATCGTTGACTTTAATCGCCTTATTCACCAAAGCGGATGCAGTTTTTTCCATTACCAAATCAAGTCACCGTGTGCGCTTCATCAAACACTTCTTTTTCAGGTGCGTCATATTCCATGCATTCGTCAATCAGCTCTATCAACTCACGTACGATAAACTTGCCTTCGTAGCCTGAGGTTTTAAGCGCATCTTCAAACATGGTCAGGTCTTTAGGGCAGGAAACTACGAATACTTCTAGCCCTTCAATGACCGCCGCCTCTTTCATACGGTTTTGCGAAGGTTTTTCCATGCCAACCGGATCAGGAATCCAGATACGACCGCCGCCAGCACCACAGCAGAATGAGTTATCTTTATTACGGCCCATTTCAACCAATTCACAACCCAGCATTTTTAATATGTCGCGTGGTGCATCGTAGCCTTTATTAAAACGGCCTAAGTGGCAAGGATCATGGAAAGTTACTTTGTAATTGAGTTTTTTGGCTAATGGTAACCGGCCATCTTCAATCAGCTTTTTCACTACCGTACTGTAATGCTGAATCTCATAAGTACCACCGAAATCCGGGTATTCGTTACGAATGGTGTTATAAGAATGTGGGTCTGTGGTCACTATCGATTTAAACTCACAATCATCTAACGAGGTGATATTTGACGTAGCGAGAAACTCATACAGGCCTTCTTCACCTACGCGTCGCACATCGTTACCAGCGTTCAGTTCACCTTCAAAAAGCAAGCCAAAATCCACACCTGCCTTATGCATCAGCCGGGCAAAACCTTGTGTTACCTTTTGGTTACGTGGATCAAATGACGCGTAATCGCCGACGAACCACAGCATATCAACTGCTTCTTTACGTGCGTCTTTGATTTCAAAAGGCAGCTCTTTGGTCCATGACGCTCTTTTACGTTTAGACTCACCAAATGAGTTACCCGTTTTATGAATCGTTTGCAGTGTTTTTTCCAATAGTGGCTCCATCTCACCAGCTTCTACAAGGTTACGTCGCATTTGCACGATGATAGGCACATGCTCTACAGCAACCGGGCAAATTTCCACACAAGCCAGACAGGTACGGCATGACCACAGTGTTTCCATGAATACCTGACCTACACCCTTGCCATGAATATCAAGTTCGGCTTCTTTAGGCAGTTCTTTGGCATTCAAAGTATGGTTTGCAAATTCACGCAAAGACAGAATCACATCACGCGGTGACAATGGCGCACCTACAGCGTTGGCCGGGCATGCCTCTTGGCAGCGGCCACATTTGGTACAAGCATCAAGATGTAACAGGTTTTTCCAGGTTAAATCGGTAATCGTCTTATAACCAGCCGTCTTTTGGTCATCCGGTACACGTGGTAAACGTCTACCAGCAAGCGGATCCTTGAACATTAACGAGGCCGCAGCGGTGAAAATATGCTTGATCTTGGTATATGGGATACACGCGATAAATGTCAGCGATAGCAAGCCATGAAACCACCATAAACCCGTACGGAAAGTACCTGCGCCTTCTGGCGTAAAACCGATCGCCTGCATCAATTGCGCTAACAATGCGCCGACTGGCGACCACATACGGTAATCCCACACAGATGGGCGCCCGCTAAGCCACACTAAGCGTGTCGCCTCGAGGATAAAACCAGTAATGCCTATCAATATGAATGACCATAAAAATGCCCAGTCTTCACGGCGATATTCGCTACGGTCAAAATCAGGGTCTCCAGGTTGTCTATCAACCCTTGCGTAATCAAGCTTAGGCAGGTGTAGCCATTTACGGCGATACATCATGTAGATCAAGCCTACAATCAAACCCAAACCTGCAAAGTCTAGCACCAGCGAGAACCATAAATAGAAGTTACCGTACCAGAACTGCACACCAAACAATGGTTGCAGTATGTCGTACTCTAAGGTGATGGTAGATGTACCAATGAACAGCAGTACAAAACCAAAAAATATCAAGCCATGCGCACGACCGGCACTTTTATCACGTCGCACCAGGGTACGATGTGTAGCCATGGTTTTGACCATGTCGATAAAACGATGCAACAACTCGCCCCATGAACCATCGGGTTTACCACGGCGGTATTTGCGTATTTGTACATAGGTACCGTAGATAAAAACTGCAATCGCCGCATAACCCAAGGCATAAAACAGGTGGATTGCCTGCGGCTGGAAGTTTTCAAACAGTATTCTGGTAATTTCTTTAGGATTATTCATTTGGTTCGCCTGATTTCTTATAGTGGTTTTTTAATAATTTTGAATATGCACTACTATAGATTTTTAGCATTAAATCTTGGCATTAGAACTATTATTTACATAAACTATGACCGCCACATGCTGCCGTGACGGTCATATATTTCATTAACTACACTTTATACTCAATTTTGAACGTACCACCTGGCATATGCGGCGTACCCCAAACTGCAACCTCACGTTTGTATGGTAAGGCATTTTGTGGATTGGCTTCTTCAATCTCACGTGCCACACGGTGACCACTGAAAGTTGCATCAGCAATCAAACGCGGCGCCTCAGCATCACCTACCAAGTAGATACCTTTGATATCATTGGCAGCCCATTCTGCTTCACGGGCTTTAAGCTCGTTCCACAATTTATTTTCTGAATGACGACCGGTAACCAAGATCAAAGAGTCAAACTCAAGCCAGCGATGGCTGGTGTTAGCATCACGTGGAGCAACGCCAGGACCACGATAAGTACGTTTTGAACCATCGCCCCAGATGTTGTATATTTCAAGGCGACCTGGCTCGATTCTTGAACAGAAATGATCACCAAGTTCTTCAACATGCAACTCATGCAATCTACGCATCATGTTTGGATACTCAAGCGTGAAGTGCATATAGTTAGCTAGGTGCACACCAGAAACGATAGTCACTTCATGGCCATCTGCAGCCAACTTCTCAGCCAAACTTGGCGCCATGAAGTAAGTATCTGCATTTAAAATCACCACACGTTTACCGATTTTCTTTTTACCAGCGAATACTTGCTCTGGCGTAAGCTGATCAGGCAATGAGGCATTAGCACCAGGGATAGCTTCATGCGTTAAGCAATTGTTACCATCGGCATTCCATGAAGAACCTGTAGCAATAATCACTTTGTCAGCACCATATTGCAACACTTCGTCAGCTGTCATCGGTTTTTGACCAAGAGCAATCTGACTTTCTTTATTTTTCTTCACTAATTTATTAAGTTGAGTTTCACGGTAATCACGGTGATAACCCCACTCGCCTAGGCCTGGCAAAGTAACCAATTCATTCAAATGACCGCCAACTTTTTCGGCAGTATCATACAAGTGAACGATATAGTTACTTTCCA
>JAZJZG010000078.1:0-8259 GCA_040389995.1 Pseudomonadota bacterium
GACGTTCGCGGGCAAAGCTAATGACCAGCACACTATTGGCTGTGGCAACACCCATACACATAATGGCGCCAGTTAACGCTGGCACGGATAACGGCGTGTAAGTGACAAACAGCATCCAAACAATACCCGCCAGTGCCGCTGGCAAAGCCGTGATAATAACGAACGGATCACTCCATGATTGAAAGTTCACCACAATAAGCAGGTAAATCAATACGATAGCGCCAAGCAAGCCGAACAGCAGCCCGGAAAAAGCGCTATTCATGGTTTTAACCTGACCTAACAACTCCACCTTCGCTCCCTTAGGTACTTGATCTGCTGTTTCATCGATAATACGACGAATATCCTTAGCCACGGCACCGAGGTCGCGGTCTTGCGTAGAGGCGTTAATCTGCACCATGGATTGAATGTCATACTGGCTGACCACACCATTACCCATACCTCGTTGAAAGCTTGATAATGCGCCCAGTGTCTGTGGTGTTTTGCTGGCCGCGCCGCTAATCGGCAGATTAGCCAGTGCTGGCAATGAATCCAGCTTATATTGCGGCGTTTGTAACACAATCGGGTATGACACACCATTCGCCGGGTTAAGCCAGAACGTTGGTGCCACCTGCGAGCTACCCGCCAAGTTAACAACTAAGCTATTACTCATATCCCGTGTAGTCAAACCAACTTGCTGCGCTCGCGTGCGGTCGATATTGATGTCGAATAGTGGGCTCGTACGCGACTGTTGGATACGTACATCCGCCACACCGGGTACCTGACGGATTTTAGTGATAAGTTTATTCGCATAATCAAAATTAGCATCGAGATTACCGCCGCGAATCTGCAAATCAATCGGCGCTGGCGAGCCAAAATTAAGAATCTGACTGACAATATCGGCCGGCGGGAAAGAAAACGTGACGCCGGGAAATTCGCGAGGTAAACGTTCTCGTAGTTGACGCACATAGTCTGCCGTCGGTCTATGTCCTTCTTTCAGCGCAATCTGAATATCACCATCCTGCGAGCCGATAAGCCCGGTGTTGTTATAGGTCATATTGATACTACTGATAGGAATACCAATATTATCAACCAGTGTTTCGATCTCTTCCTCAGGGATCACGCGCTTAATTGCGGATTCTATGATGGCAAAACGTGACGCGGTTTCTTCAACGCGTGTGCCAACAGGCACGCGAACGTGCATAAGAATCTGCCCTCCGTCCACAGCCGGGAAGAAATTACGGCCCAGGAATGGGATTAGTGCCGTGGTAAGCACGACAAAAGCCATGAACCCCAGCACAAAAACGCGTTTATGGTGCATGGCAAGCTCTAGCAAGCCTAGGTAGCCGGCGCGAAAACCCTCAAAATGCGCCTCAAACCTACGCTGAAAATTCACCAGTGGATTACGCGATAACGGTACTTCACCTTCAGTGTGCGCTAAATCATGTTTTTTAAGCAGGTAATTAGCCATGGTGGGTACCAGGGTACGCGAGAGGATAAATGAGCTAATCATAGCGAACATCACAGACTCGGCCATAGGTACGAACAGGAAACGTGATATACCCTCGAGAAAGAACATGGGAATGAACACGATACAGATGCATAACAAGGAGACGAATACTGGCGTCACAATCTGGGACGCACCATCCATGATAGCAGTCTCTACCTCCTTGCCTTGCTCCAGGTTCCAGTTGATGTTTTCTATGGTGACCGTGGCATCATCCACTAAAATACCTACGGCTAACGCCAGGCCGCCCAAGGTCATAATATTGAGCGTCTCGCCCATCGCCGCTAGTGCGAAGATGGCGCCTAATATGGAAAGCGGGATTGAAACAGCAATGATGATAGTAGAGCGCCAGCTACCCAAAAACAGCAAAATCATCAGGCTTGTCAATGCCGCAGCGATAACGCCCTCATAAGCAACACCGCTAATGGCTGCACGCACAAATAATGATTGGTCATTGATAGGTGAAACGACTAGATTCTCAGGTAATGATGACTTGATCTCTTTTAGTTTAGCCTTGACGCCAGAAACAATATCCAAAGTTGAAGTCGCACCATTTTTTAGCACTGACATCAGCACAGAGCGGCTTCCATCGACATGTACGATATTAGTTTGCGGTGGATTACCGTCGCGCACATGTGCCACATCGCGAATATAAACTGTAGCACCATTCACCACTTTGATAGGCAAGTTACCGAGCTCTTCAATCGCGGTAGGTGCACTATTGAGGCGTAGCGTGTATTCGTAACCGCCTATTTTTTGCGTGCCTACTGGCAATATCAGGTTCTGTGCAGCTAGTGCATTGGCTACATCTTGTGCCGACAAGCCTCTCGCCTGTATAGCCGATGGATCCAAGTCGATTTGCACTTGACGCGATTTACCGCCGAACGGATAGGGAATCGCGGCACCAGGCACTGTAACTAGACGCGTACGTATAATGTTGAGGCCAAGATCACCCAAACTTTGCTCTGACATACCTTTACCTGAAAGAGCAACTTGCAGTATAGGCACGGTGGAAGCGTTATAGTTGATAATGAGCGGTGGAGTCGTACCAGCCGGCATCTGTTTGGTGACCACTTGCGACACTGCCGTGACCTGCGCATTAGCCGTGGCGATATTAACTCCCGGCTGAAAGAATATCTTAACGATACCGAAGCCGGTATATGAGTTAGCCTCAATATGTTCGATATCATTAACTGTAGTGGTCAGCACACGCTCATAAAGTGTGGTGATACGCCCTGCCATATCGTCTGGTGGTAAGCCGGTATATTGCCAGGCCACCGCAATGACCGGAATCCTAATCTCGGGAAATATATCGACAGGCATGCGAAGTGCCGCTAAAGTACCCATAATGAGTAGCAATAATGCAAATACCACAAAAGTATAAGGACGCTTTAGGGCAATACGTACAATTTCGACCATAGAAAATTCCAAAGTTAAACTTGCATTAGCATTATCTACCTAATACTAATGGTGAAATGAATCAGATTAAAGCTGCATTGACAATTACTGCATATGCAGTATTATAAACACATGATGACTGATAAAACAACCACTTCTGATTTAATAAATGTCGAACCGGCCACTTTTTATAATGGCCATAATTATGTAATCGAAGAGTCTATAGGCTATCTTATCAAGCAGGCACAGTTAGCGTTAAACCGTACGGTCGAAAGTAAAATGTCTGCGCTAGATCTAACAGCAATGCAATGGGGGCCACTGATGCTGCTTGCGCACGGTAAAGCACGTACAGCGGCAGAACTCTCCAGATGTGCCGACGTTGAAACTAGCACCATGACACGCATGCTAGATAGACTCGAAGCCAAAAACCTGCTTATTCGCACCCGTAGCGAAACTGACAGACGCATTATCTATATTGAATTGACTGAAGAAGGCTTACACTTGGTAGCAAAAGTACCCTCCATGCTTGCTGAAAGCTGGAACCAGCATTTGTGTGGATTCAACCAACAAGAAGTTGATACACTGAAATCATTATTAAGGCGTATTCCCAAAAATTCTGGGGAGTAAATATTGAAAAAAGAAAAAAATCATCCCCCTGGCTCAACCTTACAAATCCCAATATGTAGCCTGGTAATCACGGTTGCATTGATGCTAACCGGCTGTGTTAGCACTGCAGGTATTGAACATAACCAGTCTTTACGGAATTTAGAACCAACTAACACATATACAAAATTTGATGCCTGGCCCCAAACAGATTGGTGGAAAACACTCAATAGCAATGAGCTTAATCAATTAGTGACACTGGCACTGCAAGAAAATCCCAGTATAGTCATCGCGGCTAAACGCATAGAAAAGGCACAAGCCTATGCCAACTCAATCCAGAGTACAACTTATCCTCAAGTAAGCGCTAATTCGACCATCAGCCAACAGCGACTATCCGAGAACTCATTTTATCCGCCACCTTATGCTGGCTCATACCAAACTTTAGCCAACGCATCTCTGGACGCTAGCTGGGAACTCGATGTCTGGAATAAAAATCGTAACGCACTGAATGCTGCACTTTCCCTCACTAAAGCGGAACAGGCAGAGCAATCTGCAGTCAGGTTGATGGTTTCTACAGCGGTAGCTAGAACTTATTTTCAGCTTGCCAGACAATTTGAACAACAGAAACTAGCACAACAAGCACTCAAGCAACGTGAACAAGAGCTCACTTTAACCAAAGCGCGTATAGACACTGGCCTGGATACGAATTTAGAGCTTGAAGAAGCACAAGGCATAGTCTCATCAGCTAAAGTTGATCTTGAAGCCACATCAGAAACCGTCAAGCTGACTCAGAATGCCCTGAGCGCATTGACCGCACAAACAGCCGAAACGATTAAAGCGCTCAACCCACTATTGCCAGCTGTGGAAGTACAGACACTGCCGCAAGATGTACCAGTCGACTTGATAGGCAGGCGCCCTGACCTTGCGGCTGCAAGAGCGCGCGTTGAAGCCTCCACTTCTGCAGTCGCAGCGGCAAAAGCCGAGTTCTACCCCAATGTTAGCCTCTCTGCATTTATAGGTTTGTCCTCCTTTGGCTTATCTAAATTTCTGGATCTAGGTAGCACGGTAGCCGGC
Source organism: Pseudomonadota bacterium (assembly GCA_040389995.1). Taxonomy (GTDB): domain Bacteria; phylum Pseudomonadota; class Gammaproteobacteria; order Burkholderiales; family Methylophilaceae; genus Methylotenera. The sequence continues at coordinate 4,559 of JAZJZG010000078.1, forward strand.
ATTGGCCCTGCGATACATTTACCCATATTTGACGCTGGCAGATTGCGTGCAAATCTACAGTCTAAAAACTCAGACCTGGACATTGCCATTGCCAGCTATAACCAAACACTGCTAGATGCCGTGCATGATGTAGCTGACCAGATCACTTCACTGAGCAGCATACACAAGCAATTCAGCGACCAGCAAGCTGCGTTGACCGCAGCAGAGTCTGCTTACCAGCTAGCCAATCTGCGATTCGAAACCGGCGTGACCAACTACCTGACGGTGTTGACCGCTGCAGACCGCTTATTAAAAGAACGCAGGCACTTAGTCGACATTAAAGCTCGTCAACTGGACGTCAACCTGACACTTATCAAAAGCCTGGGTGGCGGCTTCAATGATGCCACACTCAGTCAGGCTGCAACTCGCTAGATTAATTTTTAGTACCTACATGTTATTCTCAATATATCTCGGAACGATACTATGAATACAGATGGACCTCTTGTAACTGAACCTAATGGCAATGGCAAAAGAAAACGGCTATTAATCAGCGCCGGCCTTATTTTCCTGATAATAGGCTTAGCATGGATTGCCTATTGGTTCTTTATCAGTCGCTATCACCAATCTACAGATGATGCCTATGTTGCCGGTGATATAGTGCAAATCACGCCGCAGGTTAACGGTACGGTAGTCTCTATTGATGCGGAAGATACGGATTACGTCATGCCAGGCAAGATATTGGTTAAGCTCAATCCAGATGATGCCGAAGTTGCATTACAGCAGGCAGAAGCACAGTTAGCACAAGCAGTACGTCAGGCACGTACTTTATATTCAAATGATAAAGCTTTAATCGCAAACATCGATGAACGCCGCGCGGAACTGCAAAACGCACAAGCCGAAGCCGAAAAAGCTAGGTTAGACCTGCACCGACGTGAGGTGTTGGCGCCAGCGGGTGCTGTTTCTAAAGAAGAGCTACAACATGCCCGGGTGGCAGTTGATAACGCACTTAACGTGGTTGCAGCAGCAAAGTCTAATCTTGCCGGGAATGAAGAACACCTGGTCTCCAGTCAAGCGCTAACCGAAGGTACTTCCGTTGAGAATCAGCCCTCAGTTCAGCAAGCTGCTGCCCATATGAAAGAGGCTTACCTTGCACGAGTACGCTGTGATATCGCCTCTCCAGTCGAGGGTCAAGTGGCCAAGCGCAATGTACAGATAGGCCAGCGTGTACAAACAGGTGCGCCACTTATGGCGATTATTCCACTCAAGCAAGTTTGGGTGGACGCGAACTTCAAGGAAGACCAGCTACACAATATGCGCATTGGCCAGCCTGTGCATTTATATTCAGACCTTTATGGGGACAATATTGAGTATTTAGGAAAGATCGCTGGCTTAGGTGCAGGTACAGGCGCTGCATTTTCACTACTTCCAGCACAAAATGCCACCGGCAATTGGATCAAGATCGTACAGCGCATACCCGTGCGTATAGCACTAGATCCATCGCAGCTTAAAAAATACCCATTACGGGTAGGTTTATCCATGCAGGCGAAAGTAGATACTCAGGACACCAATGGAAAATTACTATCAGACACACCACGCACACAACCAGTTTCTATGACCAATATTCAAGATAATCAAGCAGCTCACGCTGAGGCTTTGGTGAAGAGCGTGATTGAAAAAAACCTAGGCTCACACAAAGCATTAAATCCATCCGGTACACGTGCTTTAAGTTCAGCTAGCAAATCTTCAGCCTCAGGCAAATCGTAATATTGAGTAATGGCCACTGAAGATCAAACCTCTGCCGTACAGCAAGCGCCCCCTAGCCCGGCGCCACTAAAAGGTGGCGCACTGATTTTAGGCACGATAGCCTTGTCTTTAGCTACTTTTATGAACGTGCTAGACACTTCCATCGCCAACGTTTCCATTCCTGCTATTGCCGGTGACCTAGGCGTATCGCCGAACCAAGGTACATGGATCATCACCTCTTTTGCCGTCGCTAATGCGATCTCGATTCCGTTGACCGGTTGGCTAACGACCCGATTTGGCGCAGTACGTTTATTTACCCTGTCTATCCTCTTATTCGTCATTGCATCGCTGCTATGCGGACTAGCACCTTCGATAGAAACACTTATCTTATGCCGTGTCATTCAAGGTGCGGTTGCTGGGCCGATGATTCCTTTATCACAAGCGCTGTTACTGTCCAGCTACCCCGCTGCCAAGTCTGGCACCGCACTGGCCGCATGGTCACTGACCACGTTGATAGCACCTATCATGGGGCCTTTACTTGGCGGCTACATCACAGACAACATTGCATGGCCGTGGATTTTCTATATCAATATACCCGTAGGCTTAATTGCGGCTTGGGTCACTTGGAGCATTTATCATAAGCGCGAGACACCGACACGCAAAGTACCCGTTGATGGCATAGGTCTGGCGCTACTGGTTATCTGGGTAGGATGCTTACAGGTAGCACTGGATAAAGGCAAAGAGCTAGGCTGGTTTAGCTCTCCATTAATCACAGGTTTGGTGTCTGTCACCGTGGTAGGCTTTGTTATATTCCTGATCTGGGAACTTACGGATAAACACCCTATTGTTAACCTCAGACTTTTTAAACGTCGTAATTTTACGATAGGTACTATAAGCCTATCGCTAGGATACGGTGTATTCTTTGCCAATGTCGTTTTACTGCCTTTATGGCTGCAACAATACATGGGCTATACCGCCACCTGGGCAGGACTGGTCACAGCCCCTGTAGGCTTGCTGGCACTGGCATTTTCACCTTGGGTGGGGAAAAACATCAATAAGATAGATTTGCGATTGCTAGCGACTGTAGCTTTTGTTGTGTTTGCACTGACATTCTGGATGCGCTCAAACTTCACCATTCAAACCGACATCCAAACGCTCTTAACACCCACGGTTATTCAAGGTATCGCGATGGCGTTCTTTTTTATTCCATTAGTGAGCCTTACATTATCCGGGCTTCCACCAGAGCAGATTCCAGCCGCTTCCGGGCTATCTAACTTCGTGCGCATTACTGCAGGTGCTTTCGGCACATCCATTGTGACCACCGAGTGGGATAACCGAGCGATTATGCATCATAGCCACCTAATTGAACATATCTCTCGCTATGATGTGCAGGCTACTGATTTTATCAGTCAGCTTCAACACGCTGGCCTGACCGCGGCCCAGGCGCTAGAGCAAGTTAACCGCATCGTCACTCAGCAGGCTTTTATGCGCTCTGCGGATGATATATTCTTTATCTCTTCCTTGATCATGCTGGGGCTCATTAGCCTGATATGGCTGGCTAAGCCAGAAAAAAACAAAACGCCATCGAACGTGGTCGAAGCTATTCATTGATATTGCAGTGATTTTCTCGAGTGAGCTGCTGTTGAATATGTAGCTCAGACTTTCTTATGAAACCATCATAGTCTTATCTTTAAATAAACCTAAAACCCACGCCTACTTCGGTAATGAAATGTTCTGGCTGCGTAGGGTCATCCTCCAGTTTTTGCCGTAAATGACTCATATAGATCCTGAGATAATGCTCGTTATTGACGTAGGCGGGGCCCCACACTTCTTTTAGCAATTGCCTTTGTGTAACAACACGCCCGGCATTTTTGACCAACTCAGACAACAACCTGAATTCTATCGGCGTCAGATGCACAAGCTTATCTGATCTTGACACCAGCCTTCTGGGTAAATCTATCGTGATATCGCCAAACACA
>JAZJZG010000079.1:0-5066 GCA_040389995.1 Pseudomonadota bacterium
AATCTTCTTGGTGGCGTCGTAGTAAACACGGTTGCCCGCCGCGCCGGCTACCGAATCTAAAGCTTCTACAAGGGGTACGCCGGCAGCAAACATAGTCGCTAAAGTACGCGTCCATCTAGCGATGGTAGCTTTTCGTACCAGTGGGCCAAATACTGGAATTTTAAGGATTAACCTATCCATAGTGGCTTGCATGCTTAAGGAGCGCTTCCATGTGTAAAAGAAGAACCACAAACCGAATCCAATCGAGCCAAATATCGCCCACCACCACTGTACAAAAATCTCAGAAATAGCCATAACAATGAGTGTTGGTGCAGGAAGTTCAGCACCAAAACCATCGAACAGCGTTTTAAATGCCGGGATCACAAAAATCATGATGATGGCAACAATGACAAATGCAACCACAATGATGGAAATCGGGTAAAACAGTGCAGATTTAATTTTCGATTTAATCGCAAGGATTTTCTCTTTGTATTCCGCTAGTCTTTCAAGTAGCGTATCCAAAATACCAGCCTGCTCACCGGCGCCAATCAGGTTGCAAAAAAGCGCATCAAAATATAGCGGATATTTACGAAATGCAGCACTTAAGCTACTGCCGGTCTCTACGTCAGCTTTGATGTCGCTCAGTAACTTGGCAACTGCAGGGTTGCTGTGGCCTTTGCCTACGATATCAAATGATTGTAATAGCGGTACGCCAGCTTTCATCATGGTCGCAAGTTGACGTGTAAATAACGTGATGTCTTTATCGGAAACGCTGCCTTTATTTGCAAATAAAGTGCTTTGTTTTTTGACTTTGGTAACAGTAATACCTTGACGACGTAATGTGGCGTTGACGAATGAATCCCCAGTTGCCCTCATCTCACCTTTGATGGATTTACCTTTTTTGTCTTTGCCTTCCCAAGAGTATGTGACCTCCTTGGTGACTTTAGCATTGGCCGCCATGATGATTCCCTGTATTCATTATTATTGTATTAAGTTTGTTAATCTGTCGGAAAGATTATTGTAAATTACTCATTAGTACAAGACTCCACTTCTTCAATCGACGTTAAGCCCTGTTTTACTTTGAGTAACCCCGATTGCCTCAAGTCTTTTACCCCTTCAAGTTTTGCCTGGTCAGCAATATCATGTGCGGTGCCGCTTTTCATAATAATGCGGCTTATTGCATCGGTAACCGGCATGACTTGGTAGATGCCGACACGACCTTTGTAGCCATTGTTGCACACTTCGCAACCACCCTCCTTAGGGCCGTATAGTTGCCATGTGCCATCTAAGTCGTCTTCCGTGAACCCCACGCCAAGCAATGCTTCTTTAGGAACGTCGATTGCTACTTTACAGCTTTTACATAAACGCCTAGCTAGGCGCTGTGCCGTAATCAGAGATACGGCAGAGGCAATGTTGAAAGGCGCAACACCCATATTGAGTAAACGGGTAAGCGTGGAGGGCGCATCGTTGGTATGTAGTGTAGACAGTACCATGTGGCCAGTAGAAGCCGCTTTGATCGCCATATCTGCGGTTTCAAGGTCGCGAATCTCACCAATCATGATAATGTCTGGATCTTGCCGTAAGAATGATTTTAATGCGGCGGCAAAAGTAAGACCTTGCTTATCATTCACATTCACTTGATTGATCCCCGCCAGTGGTATCTCACAAGGATCTTCTGCCGTTGCAATGTTAACGCCAGGATGGTTTAAGATATTTAGGCAAGTATAAAGCGATACTGTTTTGCCGGAACCTGTTGGTCCTGTCACCAGCACCAATCCATAAGGGCGGCTCACTGCATTTAATAGCGCATCTTTTTGTATTGGCTCATAGCCCAAGGCCTCGATACCTAATGTGGCGCTAGATGGATCCAGAATCCGCATGACGATTTTTTCGCCATTGATTAAGGGTAGAGTGCTGACCCTGAAGTCAATGGTGCGCGTTTTGGATAGCACTAGCTTCATGCGACCATCCTGCGGTATACGTTTCTCTGAGATATCCATACCGGAAATCACCTTAATCCGCGAGGCTAATTTTTCCTTAATAACTAATGGCGGCTGCGTAATCTCGCGCAAGATACCATCCACCCGATAACGCACACGGTAAAATTTTTCATAAGGCTCAAAATGTAAGTCCGATGCACCCATATTAATGGCGTCAATCAGCATTTTATTCAAGAATTTTACGACAGGGGCATCATCGACCTCTAAAGCCTGCGGCGCATCGTCTTCGGTTTGTTGCTCATCACCGCCTAAATCGAAATCATCATCCACATCCAATGATTTCATGCTGGTGTCGCTTGCTTCTACGATTCTATCGATCCAGCGACTGAGCTTGTCGTCTTCAACTACCACTGGAGATAAAGCCATGCCCATTTGAAATTGCACACTATCGAGTGCGTGTAAATTAGTAGGGTCAGAAACCGCTACAAACAACAAATTGTTACGCACCTGCAAAGCCATTACGCGGTTGGACTGCATCAGTTTGGCATCAATTTTCTTTACCGGTAGATAGTCGGCATTGAATGAGTCTAGGTTAAAGTATGGAAATCCAAAGGCTTTTGCTGACGTTTCAGCAATCATTTGTGCACTTATTTTTTTACTTAATATCAGTTGCGTAATGAATGGTGCTTTGACGATATTCGCTTGAGCCTGTATCGCATGCGCTTCAACTTCAGAAAGCAGTCTTTCTTGAATTAACGTGCGAGCAAGACCGCTGAGTTGATTGATTGGAGTGACAGTAGCCATATTGATTACATTGGTGCGTTAATGCTTTCCAGTTATTCTTACCAACCCCGATAATGCACTTTAGACTTTTTTTTGTAAAGACTTTACGTTTTTTACCTGCAAAAACTAATTAATACAGTCTAATTACTAACCTTGAAGGTAATGATTCTAAATTTTAATAGACTTAAAATCCAATGGTCCTAGAAGTCGACACCTTAAAATGTCCTTGACATTTGCTAAGGTTCAAATTATAAAACGACTTAGGTGTTTGGATTTGAGTTTTTTAAGTGTGTTTTGAGCGTAACCGATTGTTGCGTGATTGCTACTTCTATAACTTGAAGCAAACTTTTAAGGGCATGCCCTGTATCGTGTAAGTTTGTATTATGTAAGGATGTATGAAATGGCAACAGGTACCGTAAAATGGTTTAACGATTCTAAAGGTTTCGGCTTTATCACTCCAGATGATGGTGGTGACGATTTATTCGCACACTTCTCTGCAATTATTGAGGCTGGTTACAAAAGCCTCAAAGAGGGTCAGCGCGTTAGTTTTGAAGTAACCGATGGTCCAAAAGGCAAACAAGCTTCAAATATTCAAAAGGCTTAAGTCATGATAAGAATTACATGCTGTTGAGTAATTCTGAATAGTAGTTCTATTGAATAGCTCGTAAGTAATTACGAGCTATTTTTTATCCAGTCGAGTTTATTTCACTGGTTATTTTACTTGAGCATCTGCGTAAGCTGCTGTTGTGGGGAGGCCTCTGGGTACTGAAGCCGGTTCTGCGGCAAGTGCAGTGTTTGCTCCATCATGTATTGTCCAGACAATACTGCATGTAGAACCTGGTCTGAATAAACAATCCAGCTTGAGTTTGCAGGAAATTCAAAGGTCATCTGCGGCGCATTACGTTGATAGTCTGCGTCAGCTTTAACTAAATCATGCAGATGCAGCATAGTGTGGTCATATGCACCCCGCATGGTCTTAGTGATGCCTAGCAAGTGCATTAACTTTGCCTGCGCCTTGCTGTAGCGAGGTACTTTGTGAATGAACTTCGTTGCCATGTCGGCAAATGGTTCGCCTACCTTCCATACACGCGGTTTGTCATCAGGATTTACATTCGTAAATACACGCAAGATACGTTCACCATGGGTCGGTTTAGACGGAAAAGCATCTGCATGCAGACGGCTATCATCTTTGCGCCAACTGGTTTTTCTGCCGGCGGCTTCTATGCACCTTAGGCTGGTATTTGCTGGCTTGGCATAATCGGCATAACTGGGTAATAAATGCGTGATGAGCTGTTTTGCGCTGAGTGCATAGCGTTCAATCAGTTGTGACATTGCTGCTAGGTCGTCTGCACTGCCTTGAGCGCCACGAATGCTGCGCTCATTGCCGCGTAAGTAGATATTTTTAGCTTTGCCATCAGACCAGGCTGGGGACAAAAAGCGCTGCTCATCAGGTGCTAAATGAAAGCCTAAGTTTGGTAAAAACAAAACCCCGCCATGCTCTAAGTGTTCAATATAGCTTTGCTGCTCCGTGGCTGATGCCGCAGCTTGAAAGCTATCGAACGGTAAAGTGATGATCGGGTTTTTGAAATTAGTCATGTTAAAAATAACTCGAATTAAAAAAGTTAAGTTATAACGTCGGACTTACATATTTTTAATGATTTCGTCACCAAATTCTGCCGTACTTACTTGTGTAGCGCCTTCCATCTCACTAGAGAAGTCGCTGGTCACGCGTTTGGCCATAATGGCTTTTGCCACACCGCCAAGTACCAAATCTGCCGCTTCAACCCAGCCTAAATGACGTAACATCATTTCAGCTGAGAGTATGATTGAGCTTGGGTTGGCAATGTTTTTACCCGCGATTTTAGGCGCCGTGCCATGTGTCGCTTCAAACATGGCGACGGTGTCACTTAGGTTAGCACCAGGCGCGATGCCAATGCCACCCACTTGTGCCGCGAGTGCATCACTCATGTAGTCACCGTTTAGGTTAAGCGTTGCGACCACATCGTAATCCTGCGGGTGTAACAAGATTTCTTGTAAAAATGCATCGGCGATACAGTCTTTGATAATCATGCCATTAGGCAATTTACACCACGGGCCGCCATCAATTTCAACCGCGCCAAATTCTTGCTTGGCTACTTCATAACCCCAATCTCTAAAGCCACCTTCGGTGAACTTCATGATATTGCCTTTGTGGGCAATCGTGAGCGACCTGCGGTTATTATCAATCGCGTACTGTATGGCTTTACGCACTAAACGTTGGCTGCCTTCTTTTGAAACGGGTTTGATACCAATCGCTGAAGAGTCTGGGAAGCGAATTTTTTTACGCATGCCCATATCACTTAAAAAGCTAATGACTTTTTCCAC
>JAZJZG010000079.1:5076-7121 GCA_040389995.1 Pseudomonadota bacterium
CTCATCGCTGCCAGCCGCCCATTCGATACCGGCATAAATATCTTCAGTATTCTCGCGAAAGATCACCATGTCGGTTTTTTCTGGATGTTTAACCGGGCTAGGCACACCAGTAAAATATTGCACTGGGCGTAAGCAGACATATAAATCGAGCTCTTGGCGCAGTGAGACATTTAGCGAGCGAATGCCGCCGCCCACTGGGGTAGTGAGTGGGCCTTTAATTGAAACCACATAGTCGCGTACCGCTTGCATCGTTTCATTCGGCAGCCATGAGTTAGCATCATAAACCTTAGTGGCTTTCTCACCGGCGTAGACTTCCATCCATGAAATTTTGCGGGTGTCGCCATAAGCTTTATTTACAGCGGCATCGACCACTTTAATCATTGGTGGCGTGATATCTGCACCTATACCATCACCTTCAATAAATGGGATAATAGGGTTATTTGGTACATTGAGCGTGTTATCAGCGTTTACTGTAATTTTTACGCCAGTACTGGGGATGATAATTTTGCCCGTGATATTATTTTTTGAAGTCATTTAGGTTTCCTAATCTATAGTGCTTAATGTTGCGTTTCTAATTTTTAAATCGTAAGCTAATGGTCATTTTATTCAATAAACCCTTTAACGTAGTGTGCCAGTTCAGCCCGCATGAAAAGCATCCTACGTTAAAAGACTTTATCCACACTCCTGATGTGTACGCTGCAGGGCGTTTGGACACAGATAGTGAGGGTCTGCTCATTTTAACCGATGATGGCAGGTTGCAACACCGTTTAAGTGATCCAAAACATAAAGAAGTGAAAACTTATTGGGTGCAGGTAGAAGGTGTGCCAACTGCCAGCGACTTGCTGCCGTTACACTCAGGTATAGATTTAGGTGATTTTGTAACGAAACCTGCCCAAGTGCAGCTAATGGCCGAGCCAAAAAATTTATGGCCACGTAATCCGCCAATACGCGAGCGTAAAGCCATCCCAACTAGCTGGCTAGAGATTAAAATCAGCGAAGGTAAAAACCGCCAGGTGAGACGCATGACCGCCAAAATCGGCTTTCCTACACTACGGCTGATTAGATATACAATTGGGCATTACACCGTCGATAATATAGAAAATGGACAATTTAAGGTATTAGAAATATGAAACCTATCATTATTTTTCGCAATGTTGCACATGAAGGTCCTGGTTATGTAGGTGAGTTTTTAACTGCACAGCAAATCCCTTGGCAAATAATAAACACCGATGAGATTGCTACTGTGCCCGCATCAATCTTAGGCTATAGTGGTGTTGTGCTGATGGGCGGGCCTATGAGTGTCAATGATGATCTGCCCTGGATCGAGCCAGTATTGGGCCTGATTAGGGAAGCATATGCAGCGGATATCCCATTGCTCGGGCATTGTTTAGGCGGGCAATTGATTAGCAAGGCTTTGGGGTCTGTCGTTACACAAAATGCCGTAAAAGAAATTGGCTGGGGTGAAGTGCAGGTAAGCCAAAATGAAGTCGCTAAGCATTGGTTTGGTGACATTGAAAGTTTTAATAGCTTTCATTGGCACGGCGAAACGTTTGGTCTGCCAGAAGGGGCAACACATTTGTTAGCCAGTCCTTACTGTCAAAATCAAGCCTTTGCAATCGGTAAACATATGGCATTACAAAGCCATATTGAAATTACTGAGGATATGGTGCAAAACTGGTGTGAGTTTGGCGTAGAGGAGTTGACGCAGGCGGCCGCAAGCCCCGCGGTACAACAGGCAGATGAAATGCAGCAAAACCTGCCTTTGCACTGCTTTTTTCTGCATAAAGTAGCGAGTCAGGTTTATAGCCAATGGATTAAAGGGCTAGTGCGCTGATCCAGCCGTGATATATACGCCAATATGTTAAAATCAATCAAATTTTAAAGAGAAAAGCATCATGTCTGGCAACACACTCGGTACACTTTTTACCCTTACTTCATTTGGCGAGTCTCACGGTGCAGCTATCGGCGGCGTGGTGGATGGCTGCCCTCCCGGGTTAGCATTAAGTGCAGCGGACTTGCAGGTTGATCTAGATCGCCGTAAACCC
>JAZJZG010000080.1:0-16540 GCA_040389995.1 Pseudomonadota bacterium
GCGCGATAATGACCGACTGCTGGATACGCTTAAACGCCTGCGCGATATCGGCAATAGCGTGATAGTGGTTGAGCATGACCAAGATGCGATTATGGCGGCTGACTATGTGATTGATATTGGCCCTGGCGCAGGTGAACACGGCGGAGAAATTGTCGCGGAGGGCACGCCGGCGCAAGTACAAGCCAATCCAAACTCATTAACCGGTGATTACTTAAGTGGCAAAAAACAGATTATTTACAATAAAAAGCGCACGCAAGCAGACCCTGCACGCTGGTTAAAGCTTAGCAATGCCACAGGCAATAATCTAAAAGACGTAACACTTAAACTACCCGTTGGCTTACTGAGTTGTATTACAGGTGTGTCCGGCAGCGGAAAATCGACGTTGGTTAACGACACTTTATACCGTGTGGTTTCACAGCATTTATACGGCAGCAGTACCGAGCCTGCAGCATTTGGCGAGATTGATGGCTTGGCATTCTTTGACAAAGTGGTCGATGTAGACCAAAGCCCGATTGGCCGTACACCACGCTCGAACCCGGCAACTTACACTGGGCTATTCACACCGATTCGCGATTTATTTGCCGGTGTGCCAGAAAGCCGCGTACGTGGTTATGGGCCTGGCAGATACTCATTCAACGTCAAAGGTGGTCGCTGCGAGGCTTGCCAGGGCGATGGTGTGATTCGCGTAGAAATGCATTTTCTACCTGACGTTTATGTGCCTTGCGACGTGTGTAAAGGTCACCGCTACAATCGCGAAACCTTAGAGATTCAATTTAAGGGTAAAAATATCCGCGAAGTATTAGAGATGACCGTGGAGCAAGCGCATGCGTTCTTCAGCGCACAACCTGTCATTTCACGCAAACTCAAAACACTGCTAGATGTGGGTTTAGGCTATATCACACTTGGTCAAAGCGCGACAACCTTGTCTGGCGGTGAAGCGCAGCGGGTGAAACTGGCTTTAGAGTTAAGTAAACGCGATACCGGCCGCACCTTGTACATTTTAGATGAACCAACCACCGGCTTGCACTTTGCTGATATTCAACTATTACTGGACGTGATTCACCGCTTGCGCGACGCAGGCAATACCATTGTGATTATCGAGCATAATCTAGATGTCATCAAAACTGCGGATTGGATAGTGGATATGGGGCCAGAAGGTGGTGACGGTGGCGGCATGATCATTGCCGAAGGTACGCCAGAACACGTAGCGCTGAGTAATGAAAGCTATACGGCTAAATACTTAAGAACCATGCTGTAGGTTGAGGCGGTTATGCTGCACCAGTACATCGTCTACCGGTTATGTCACATCAGTTATTGATGCTAAAATGAATTTTTGGTAATTAATCGACTACGATGGCCATATCAAGATGTAACAAGTGCGGCACAATCACAGAACATGCACGAGAACTGATCGAAACTCGCTGCAATTGTGTTCAATGCGGAACATCAACACTCATCTACGACACTCTTTTTTTCGTACGCAAGCTATCCGACATGTATTTCGCACAGCGAAAAGAGTTAGATGAACTTCGTGCACCTACTGCATTATCAACGCCTGCCGAATCAGAAAAATCTAGCGAAAGCTTTGACATTCACAATTCAGACTTACTGAGTTCAGAAGCTCAGCATGGCCCTATTATTGAATGGTTCAAGACAAAAAATATCACAGCCTCGGCAAACATCAAGGCTGTTGATACAACAGGGTTCTTTGACGAGGCTGCTATTGCCATCGGCTCAGACTACGATCTCCTTGGTGAAGTTTGCGAACGAATTCGGCATGCTCAGCAAAAAGAGTTCAGCAGCACCTTGATACATCTGGAGAAGAAATCAAAATCAAGCACCAAAGGCCTTGAAGCCTTTATTCGACGACTTTACGAGCACTCTTTAGTCAGTCGCTATATCAGCAATACCAATGAGGAAAATATTCGCATTGTCCTGCAAAACGCCCCTAGCGTTCGGCGCTTTTTTGCGGGAGAGTGGCTCGAATGGTATGCGTTGATGATTGGCTTAAGGATATGCCAGGAGCGTAATGTTAAATTTTCTTGCGCTCGAAATATGACGCTTTCGTTTTCATCCAATGAAAAAAGAGAACTCGACGTATTTTTTCTCATTAACAAGACTCAACCGCTCTATATTGAATGCAAGACTGGAGATTTTCGACAGCATCTTGATAAATACGTAACACTTCGTAAGCGCTTAGGTATAAATCAACAACACTTCATTCTCTGTGTTGCTGACATGGATACTGAGCAAGCCAAGGGATTAAGTGCAATGTATGGTATGACATTCGTCAACACCCAGACGCTTGGACAACATCTTTCAACACTGTTCTAGCATGTAAGACTATTTTTCGTTACCGAATCACCGAATAAATAATTTTGGGCATGCCAGGCCAATTGCGTTTCCAGCTATTTTGGTGATTGCACTATTAATGCAGAAATTTTGGCAATGTTAATAAATAACTTATCTGGGCACTTCTGCCATAGCCATGCGTGCCTGTATGGTCGCTATTCGCCTATTTAGGTAGCGTGTAGAAGAATGTTGATCGTAAAAACGTGGATTAGGAATCATGGCGGCCAATTTTGCCGCCTGTCCGCTACTTAAATTGGCGGCACTGGTTTTGTAATAGTGTCTTGCGGCTGCTTCAGCACCAAACACGCCGTTACCCCACTCGATAACGTTCAAGTAGATTTCTAAAATACGCCGTTTACTGAGCATGTTTTCCAGCATCACCGTAATAATGGCCTCTTCGCCTTTGCGCCAGGGCGTGCGCTTAGTGGATAAAAATAAGTTCTTGGCCAATTGCTGGCTAATCGTAGAACCACCCGCCACGATTTTGCCTTTTTTCAGGTTTTTTTCGTAGGCTTTTTGTATGCCATCCCAATCAAAACCTTCGTGATCTAAAAACTTAGCATCTTCTGAAGCGATTACCGCTCGCTTCAAATTATTCGAGATCCTTGTGTAATCTACCCATTGATATTTCAGTTCTGCATCTGGGGTTTTCTCTTGAATAACACCGAGACGATCTTCCATAAAGGCACTTGAAGATGGGTTAAACTTAATCCACCAACATATATGTAGAAAAATCCAAAACTGGTAGACTAAGAATAATGTAAGAAATATTACCAATCCCCGTGCAATATAGCCGCCCAGCCTCATTGGTACAGCATTTCTCTTGTAATTGAATAGCCATCTGAGCATGATTGAAAGTGCATTTACCGCTAAAGACTTCTAATCATTTGCATCACAGCATGCGTCTCCGGCCTCACGCCACGCCACACAAAGAACGCTTCAGCCGCCTGCTCTACCAGCATGCCTAAACCGTCCTGTACATTCGCACCACAACTACGCGCAAACGCCATAAAAGGCGTTTCACGACCATACATCATGTCATAGGCCAATGCCTGCGTTGCAAAGATAGTCGCAGGCAATGGGAGCAAGGTATCGGTCAAGCCTGTTGAAGTGGCATTGATGACAATATCAAATGCCTGGTCATGTAAATCATCAAACGCATAGGCGTTCACCGAAACCAAGCGATATTCACCTTGCTCTTCAACCCTTTTAACCATGCTAATGGCTTTATCTAAGGTGCGATTGGTAATCACCAGTAAAACAGGCGAACAAGCTAATATTGGATGTAACACACCCTCGGCCGCGCCGCCTGCACCTATGAGCAAAACACGTTTGCCAGCAATCGATATTGCTAAATTGTCCTGAATATCCCGTACGATGCCAGCACCGTCAGTATTATCACCGGTGATGCCCATATCATTAAAAGTCAACGTGTTAACCGCACCAGCATCAAGCGCACGGTCTGTGAGATGCTGCGCCAATTGAAATGCCTCCAGCTTAAACGGCACTGTGACATTCGCACCGTTAAACCCATTTAATCGCATCGCTTCTACCGTTGCCGCAAAACCATCTAATGGCGCTAACACACGCTCATATTCCAGTACCTGCCCTGTTTGGGCCGCAAATTCGGTATGTATGATAGGCGACTTGCTGTGTGCGATCGGGTTACCAATAACGGCATAGCGGCCAACTTTTCCCAGAGAAGTATCAGTACGCTGCTCAGTCATGCTTTAATACAAGCTCGTACTTAGTCTTTAATTTGACCATGGCAATCCAGCATGCTTCCAGCCATTCACCAAGGTGCGCTGCTTTAAACTATTGGCCTCCCCTTCAAAGCCCTCGAGCATGTTATACACATTGTCATAACCCATCTCATGCGCGACTACCGCAGCACTATGCGAACGTCCACCGGTACGGCACATAAAAACGATAGTAAGATTTTTATCGACACTCTCAGCAAGTTGCTCAGAAAATTGAGCATTGGGCACCATGCCTGGATAGAACGCCCACTCTATATGTATGCTTTCCGGCACTCTGCCGACCAATTCAAGCTCGGCACGGCTGCGCACGTCCACTAAAACCACAGATGGATCACGCTGCATTAAATCAAAGGCTTCACGTGGAGTTAATGCGCCGCTATAAGACAAAGACTTTTCTACTGCACGTTGCTGCGCTAACTGCAAAATTTCATTTGGATTCGTCATAAGATTTGTCCCGATTTTAGGCTATTGCGTTTAAAACTTTAGCCTAAATAATTTAATTTAAGAATTTTGTAAAAGTATAGCCTTAAACTAGCAAAAATATTCAGGCAGGCTGACCATACGTAGTAAGTATAAAGGCTACACGCAATCTAACGCACTAAATAAGTGCATAAAATATAGAGTATGCACCTATTCAGTGCTCGATATTGACCGCGTATTTTAGACATCTTGAAAAAAGCCGTGTTACAGCCTTTTCAGGATGGCACATTTCCTGCTACTCTATTATGTTGAATTATTTCGTACTATTTTAAAGTTCCATCCTACAACCACACCTTAATGGGAGATTCAGATGTCAGTGGCTAATGTAATGAAAATGGTAAAAGAAAACGACATTAAATTTGTCGATTTTCGTTTTACTGATACGCGCGGTAAAGAACAACACGTAACCGTGCCTGTTTCACACTTCGATGAAGATAAATTTACAGAAGGTCACGCATTTGACGGCTCTTCTATCGGTGGCTGGAAAGGCATTCAGGCGTCTGATATGCAATTAATGCCAGACCCTTCAACAGCGAATATCGACCCATTTATGGATGAGCCTACCCTCATCCTCACCTGTGATGTTGTAGATCCAACTGATGGTAAAGGTTACGACCGTTGCCCACGCAGCTTGGCAAAACGTGCTGAAGCTTACCTGAAATCCAGCGGCATTGGCGATACTGCCTATTTTGGCCCTGAACCAGAATTCTTCATTTTCGACTCAATCAACTGGTCCGTAGACATGAGCGGCAGCTCTGTCCGCATCAATTCAGAAGAAGCTGCATGGTCTTCTAACGAGAAGTTTGAAGGCGGCAACACTGGCCATCGTCCTGGGGTTAAGGGCGGCTATTTCCCAGTACCACCAGTCGATTCATTACAAGATGTACGCTCTGCGATGTGTATTACGCTAGAAGCCATGGGCGTGCCTGTTGAAGTGCATCACCATGAAGTGGCTACAGCCGGCCAATGTGAAATTGGTACACAATTCAGCACCTTGGTACAACGTGCTGACTGGACACAAGTCCTTAAATACGTAGTGTTGAATACAGCACATGCTTACGGTAAAACAGCCACTTTCATGCCTAAGCCATTCGCGGGTGATAACGGCTCAGGCATGCATGTACACCAATCTATCTGGAAAGATGGCAAAAACTTGTTTGCTGGTAACGGCTATGCGGGTTTAAGCGATTTCGCACTTTATTACATCGGCGGCATCATCAAACATGCGCGCGCTTTAAACGCGATTACTAACCCAGGCACCAACTCATACAAACGCCTGGTTCCACACTTTGAAGCGCCGGTTAAATTAGCTTATTCAGCTAAGAATCGTTCAGCTGCTATCCGCATCCCATTTGTACATTCTGACAAAGCACGCCGTGTAGAAGCGCGCTTCCCAGATCCAATCGCCAACCCATACCTGGCATTCAGTGCATTGATGATGGCTGGTTTAGATGGCGTACAAAACAAGATCCACCCAGGCGAACCAGCAACTAAAGACTTATACCATCTACCGCCAGAAGAAGATGCATTAATCCCAACAGTGTGCTCTTCACTGGAACAAGCCTTGGAATACTTGGATAAAGACCGTGAATTCCTAACCCGCGGCGGTGTTTTCACTGAAGACTGGATCGATAGCTACATCGCCCTTAAGATGGAAGAAGTCAACAAGCTCCGCGTGACACCACACCCAGTTGAGTTTGGCCTGTACTATTCTTGCTAATTGATTTAATTAACTTAACAAGTTGAATAAGGGGGCGATTTTCGTCCCCTTTTTTTATCATCAATATTGGCTCGTCAACGCCGTGCTACAGCTATGCGTTGTCCAACTACATTTGCCAATATTGATTAACTCTACTAAACTAAGCCAATGAAAACTTTACCTTTATTTATCTTAATAACCATTGCGTTTTCCAGCAACGCATTTGCCGATATTTATAAGCGTGTAGATGCGGATGGTCGCGTTACTTATTCCAATAGCAAGACTAAAGGCGCTATACGCCTAGAGCTTGACCCGGATGCCAGCACCATCGCTAATGATAGAGCCAAGTCAAATAGTTCCTCAGCTAATAAGCGCACAGCGACGCCTGAAGGCTTCCCTAAGGTAGATAAACAAACACAAAATCAGCGTGATAGTAAGCGCCAGGAAATTCTAAGAAATGAGCTTGAGTCTGAAAAATCCGCATTAGATGACGCTAAAAAAGCCTATGCAGAAGGCGCATCTAAACCCGAAGTCTATAGAACAGCCAACGGTAAAATCATGCGTAACGTGCCAAAATTTGATGAAAAAATGAAGGGCTTACAAGACGACGTAGATAGCCATCAAAATAATATTGATTTATTACAAAAAGAGCTGAATTCACTGCAATAATCCAGCGCAATCAACTAATCAATATGCAAATTACCCCTTCTATAGCGCTACATTCATTAAACCGCTCGTTAAAGACCACAAGCTAAATACAGATATTCCACATAAAGCGTGGACTGAAGCGTATTATTTCAGCTGACAAGTCCACCCATTTGACTAAAGCCTGTCAATCGGCAAGTTAAATAGATAAGTTGGTCTAGGTCTTGCTTTAGTCATAGTATTAACATTGAGTTCGGTATTGCTATGGTACAACCAACACCAGATTACTTTGCTGGGCTAGAGCATCTAGCCACCGCTATTATTTTGCTTGATGACAATCGCCGTGTGGTGTATATCAACCCAGGAGCGGAGGTCATTTTTGCCTTTAGCGCCACGCAAACCACAGGCTTGCTGATTAGCGAAGTGTTCCCAGATTGCGAAATTCTGATGCTGGCAGTGAACAATGCCATTGAGCAACAAAGCCCGTTTCGCGAGCATGAGTTTTCCATTAGCACGCAACGACATAACTCCTTTGCCGTCACCTGTACCGTCACGCCTATAGACTCGCCTATTGCCTGTTTAATTTTAGAGTTTCAGCAGATGGATGCCCAGCTACGCATAGCACGTGAAGAGCGCATGCTGATACAGCAACAAGCCAATGCCGAGTTGCTACGCAACCTGGCACATGAGATACGCAACCCACTAGGCGGTTTGCGTGGTGCCGCACAACTGCTTGAACACGAGCTTCCATCTCCCAGCTTACGCGAATATACGCAAGTGATTATCAAGGAGGCTGACCGCCTGCAGTCGCTGATGGATAGATTACTCATTCCGCATCGCGTGCCTAAATACCAACCGACCAATATCCATGAGGTGCTAGAGCGTGTGCGCAGCCTATTGCTGGCGGAATCCCCCAAAGCCGTGCATATACAACGTGATTACGACTTAAGCCTACCTGAGCTTATTGGCGACCGCGAAAAGCTGATACAGGCCGTACTTAACATCGCACGTAATGCCGTGCAGGCCATGCAGTCGCACAACACGCCAGACAGTAAAATCATATTAAGAACCCGTGCCGAACGACAAGTAACACTCGCTAGAAAGCGCTACCGTGTTGCGATTAAATTAGAAATTATCGATAACGGCCCAGGTATACCGGTAGATATTCGTGACCGAATTTTTTACCCATTAGTGTCAGGCAGCGAAGGTGGCTCTGGTCTAGGTTTAACCTTGGCACAGACATTCATTACCCAGCATCACGGCATGATCGAGTGCGAAAGTCGGCCCGGTAACACCTGCTTTACTATTTTATTGCCGATTGAAACTACAGCCATTAAACCTGCCGTGATAAAACAATAAATCAACGATTAGTTTCAGACAAAAAAGTATCACCTTAAACTTACAGAGAAACATATGAAACCTATTTGGATTATTGATGACGACAAATCTATACGCTGGGTATTTGAAAAAGCATTGG
The DNA here is from genome assembly GCA_040389995.1 of Pseudomonadota bacterium. Lineage (GTDB taxonomy): Bacteria > Pseudomonadota > Gammaproteobacteria > Burkholderiales > Methylophilaceae > Methylotenera. Next base: position 8,414 of record JAZJZG010000080.1, read on the forward strand.
CGCGCACTGATATGGAATTTAAAACCTTCTCGTCAGTAGCGGAGGCCTTAAATGCACTTGAACGTGAGCAACCGCAAGTAGTCGTGAGTGATATACGCATGCCCAATGGCTCGGGTTTAGATTTTCTAAGTGAAATCAAGCAAAAATACTCGGATATTCCTGTGATTATCATGACAGCGTATTCTGACCTTGAAAGTGCCGTTGCCGCCTTTCAAGGTGGTGCATTTGAATATCTCGCCAAACCCTTTGATGTCGATCAAGCCATAGATGTCATTAAGCGCGCAGTTGATGAAAGTACCAGACAAACTACTGAAAAGGTGACTTTAGAAGAAACACCCGAAATCATAGGTCAAGCCCCTGCCATGCAGGAGGTTTTTAGAGCTATAGGCCGCTTAAGTCGCTCGCATGCCACGGTATTAATCAACGGTGAATCAGGCAGCGGTAAAGAGCTGGTGGCAAGCGCCCTGCACCGTCACAGCCCACGTGGTGACAAACCATTTATTGCCATTAACACCGCAGCTATTCCTAAAGACTTGCTGGAATCCGAGTTATTCGGCCATGAGCGTGGCGCATTTACCGGTGCGCAAGCCGCTAGGCGTGGTCGCTTTGAGCAAGCCGATACTGGTACACTATTTTTAGATGAGATCGGCGATATGCCGGCAGATCTGCAAACACGCTTATTACGCGTATTAAGTGATGGCCAGTTCTACCGTGTTGGCGGTCACCAACCCATCAAAGTGAACGTGCGCATTATTGCTGCAACTCATCAAGACCTAGAAGAACGCGTAAAAGTTGGTTTGTTTCGCGAAGACTTATTTCATAGACTGAATGTCATTCGCCTCAGGCTACCCGCATTGCGGGAACGTCGTGAAGATATTCCATTGCTCATTAAACATTTTTTACAACATAGCGCCACTGAGCTCGGCGTGGAAACTAAGCAACCTTCAATCGCAGCACTGAAGTATTTAAGCGCAGTGAACTGGAGCGGTAATGTGCGCCAGCTTGAGAATGTATGTCATTGGCTGACAGTCATGGCACCTGGCCAAAATATTGATATTGCGGACCTACCTCCAGAATTGAAAGACGATGGCAGCAAATCGATTACCGCACTTTCCTGGCAAGATGCACTTGCAACGGAAGTGATGGATGCCTTAAATCGTGGTGAACAAAATGTGCTGGAAACCCGCACACAGATATTCGAACGTATCTTAATTGTAAAAGCACTTGAGCATACGCATGGCCGCCGTATTGAAGCGGCGAATCAGCTAGGGATGGGACGTAATACGCTTACACGCAAGATACAAGAGCTGGGAATAGAAGAGTAACTAAGTTAGTTATTCTAATTGACTGCTAGATTGTAGAGAATAAAAAAACGGCAACCAAAGTTGCCGTTTTTTTATTATTATAATTCTTAAACTAACACAGGGTTAACCCTGTTTTAATCCTAGAAGAATAAGATAGCACCTAGAGAAACAGTTTTTGATTTCCCTTCACCGTTATTAGCTGGTGCAGCTGCACTTGAAATTTCATGTTTCACATCTGAGTATTCAGCAACTAGATTTAGATGTTTAGTTAAAGGATGATATGCACCAATAGTCCACATTGTATCTTTAACGTCACCGCCAACATCAGCCCCACCATTTGTATCTAGTTTACTTTGACCCCAGCTTAAGCCCAATTTAGTGCCTACGCCTGGAATTGTGTATGTACCTTGCACATAACCACCATTTGAATCACGTGCATTACCAACAGCATCAAAACCACCTAGTAACTGTAGTGTTTGACCAATACCGCTACCTGTGTAGTAATAACCAGTTAAGCCAAAACCAGCAACACTAGCTGTAGCACCGATATCTACAGATTCAGCACGGTCATTCATACCTACTACTTTTTGTGTGATACCAGAAACCCACACTTTACCAGCTACATCACCAGTCCACTCGTAGCTTGCTTTACCTTCATAGGCAGTTGCTGCGCCACTACGTTGATTGCTACCTAAACCGCTGTTAAATGCTTGAGCATCCCAACCCTGTGTCAAACCGGCTGTAAAGCTGAAGCCATTCCAGTTAGGTGATGAGTATGCAATTTGTGATTTCCAGTCAGCATACATAAAGCCAGTACCGATACGGCCTAATGTAGTTGTATTGCCAGCTAAACCACCAGCAGCAGAACCTACACCTAACAATGTCATGTCATTCAAGATAGCGTCTGAAGCATAAATGCCTAGATCTTTACCTAATTTGATAGAACCCCATGATTTGTCACCAAAGGTCAAGAATGCTTGACGGTTTTCTTGGTTAGCACCTTGCTCACCAGATTGTGTTGTTGAAGCGCCTGGATTGATGCTGATTGTGAAAGCAACATCTAAATCATTTTGGCGAGTTTTACCAGAAACTGATAGGTAGTTTGGTAGCAAACCAGTAGTAATGTTTGATGTTGTTTTGTTGCCGTTATTACCAATATTTGCTGGCGCAAAACCAACGTTGGTATCACCAGTTGCACGTGTTGTTGTGTAGTAAGCGTTTACAACACCACCGATGTCTAAAGTCCAATCACCAGCTGGAATCATGATGCCAGCATTAGCGCTTGAAGCTGCTGCTAATAAAGCTGCTGCTACTGCTAATTTAATTTGTTTACTCATTTGTGAATCTCCTAAAAATGTATTGCTATTTTTATCACTAAATTACCTTACCATCACAAGCGATCATTGCTGATTACTAAAGTTAAGATAAGAAAGTTTGCAAACTCTCTCAATGAAGTAGTCATTAAGAAGTTAACTAAGAGTATGCACAAAGCTGCTTGGTGAAACAACTAATAATTTGCATTTTTGTCACAATTACTTCTTTTTGTTGTATATCTGCAACAGATTATTAAGCTTTTAGTGCCTCATCTCAAAGGTTAAAAGCCACTTTAAGTAATGTGCGCCTTAACAAGTCATGTGGCTATCGCTGCAATATTACTGGCTTATTTCAACTTAAAATCATTGCAATTGCAAAGTCGTAATTACAAATATTCTTCAACGGTAAATAACTTACGATGCTCCCGAATCGCGAAGCGGTCCGTCATACCGGCTATATAGTCTGCAACCGCGCGCGCTTTGTCAGTTTCAGCATAAGCCTGAAACTCATTCGGCAATAGTCCTGTATTCTCAAAAAAGGCGGCAAATAACTCGCTGACAATACGGGCGGCTTTTGCGCTCATGCGATTGACTTTATAGTGCTGATATAGATTTTTACGCAAAAATTGTTTGAGTTTGAGGTTCTGCTCAGCAACACCGCTGCTAAAGGCGATTAGCTGAGGTAACTGGCGAATCTCATCAATACTTTGTGGCTGGAATTGTTGAATGTTTTGTGCGCTCTGCGTGCATAAATCGACGACTAACGTGTTGATCATGCGACGTATGGTTTCGTGTATCAGCCGTTTTTGCTCTAACTTTGGATATTTAGTTTTTACTATCGCCAGATTATGCGCGAACAACTCTACTTTGGAGAGTTGCTCTATTGTAATCAGCCCTGAACGTAACCCATCATCAATATCATGATTATTATAGGCAATTTCATCGGCAAAATTAGTTAGCTGCGCTTCTAAACTGGGGCTGGTCTTATCTAGGAAACGTTTACCCACATCACCTAATAACTTGGCATTCTTTATTGCACAGTGCTTGAGTATGCCTTCACGCACTTCAAAGGTCAGGTTTAAGCCATCAAAATCTGCATAGCGTTGCTCTAATTTATCCACTACGCGCAATGATTGAAGGTTATGTTCAAAGCCGCCAAAACCACGCATGCACTCATTCAGTGCGTCTTGTCCCGCATGACCAAATGGCGTGTGACCCAAATCGTGAGCAAGTGCGATTGCTTCCGTTAAATCCTCATGTAAATTGAGCGTACGTGCAATGCCGCGCGCCATTTGGGCGACCTCTAAACTATGCGTTAGGCGAGTGCGAAATAAATCACCTTCATGATTTACAAATACCTGAGTTTTATATTCTAAGCGGCGAAATGCCGTGGAGTGAATAATACGGTCACGGTCACGCTGGAAGGCGTTACGACCAACTGAGGCGGGTTCATCAAAATGACGACCGATAGAATTATCGGAATTGGCTGCGTACGGGGCGAGATTGTTCATTTTATTAAGCCTATTGTTTCAGATTAAAAGCCCTTAAGCATGCGCTACGCCATCCTGCTCGTAATCACGACCACAAACAATTATTGAACTTTTACCATGTGAATTTGCAAAGTGCTAAGGTCGCTTTTAATTTTTCCATATCGTAATCACTGGTAATCACTGACTTTCCTATCCCTTGCTGCAGTATCAGCCTGATTCTACCATCTTCGACTTTTTTATCTAATCCCATTAGATTCAGGTATTTCTCTACACCTAAATTTGGCGCGGCGATAGGCAAATTTGCAGCTTGCAGTAAGTTCTGCATACGCGCAATTTCAGCCGCAGTGAGCCAACCCAAGCGCTGCGATAAATCAGCGGCCATCATCGTCCCCGCCGCGACCGCTTCGCCATGCAGCCAAACGCCATAACCCATTGCATTTTCAATGGCATGACCGAACGTGTGACCTAAATTCAATAAAGCACGTTCGCCTTGCTCGTGCTCATCACGCGCTACCACCTCTGCCTTATTCTGGCATGAGTGGTAAATAGCATAGTTGAGCACCTGCTCGTCCAGATGCATCAAACTTGCTATATTGGTTTCGAGCCAGTCAAAGAAGTCTGCATCACGAATTAAGCCATATTTAATCACTTCTGCCATGCCGGCAGAAAACTCTCTGGCAGGCAAGGTTTGCAAGGTATCAATATCTGCCAGTACCAACTGCGGTTGGTAAAAAGCGCCTATCATATTTTTACCTGAAGGATGATTGATGCCCGTTTTTCCGCCAACCGATGAATCCACCTGCGATAATAAGGTAGTTGGAATTTGAATAAATGGCACGCCACGTAAATAAGTGGCTGCCGCATAACCAGTCAAGTCACCAATTACGCCGCCGCCAAGCGCAATGAGTGTAGTGCTACGCTCACAACGATTTTGCAGTAGCACATCGTAAATCGTATTAAGTGTTTCCGAATTTTTATAGGCTTCACCATCGGGCAAAATAATGGGAATCACCGTTACCCCGGCAGACTGCAAGGCCAAGCTGATCTTGTCTAAATATAAAGGCCCAACTGTAGTATTGGTGACTATCGCTACATGCTTGCGTTTTAAATGGGGCAGCATAAGACTCGCATCTGAAATTAAATTTTTTCCGATGTGTATTGGGTAACTTCTATTCGCTAAATCTACTTTGAGTGTTTGCATCTTAAATTTTGGCTTAATTAATTTTACTATTCTTTAACTCGTCAACTTCTTCACGACTGGAGTCTATTGCAGCTAAATTAGCTTGGGCGTTTAGCTTTTGTTCAATGTGATGCGTTATATCAGCGGCTGACTGCGGGCCTGTATCAACAATACAATCAGCAATGGCTCTATAAATTGGATCGCGTTCTAGAAATAATTTCTCTAACTTTTGTTTGATGTTACCACCTTGCAACAACGGGCGCGTTTTGTCATGACGGGTACGTAACCATAAATCATGTACACTGGCACGCAGATAAATAACTTGGCCGTTATTTTTTAGAAAATCCTGATTTTCTTTTAACAATACGGCTCCGCCACCTGTTGCCATTACAATATTATTGAGCTGGGTCAGCTCCTCAATGATTGCAGCTTCACGCTTTCTAAAGCCAGCCTCGCCCTCTAATTCAAATATCAGTGGAATTTTAACGCCTGTCCTGCGCTCAATCTCGTAATCTGAATCATAAAAAACCATACCCATTTGCTTGGCGATTAGGCGACCTATGGTAGTTTTCCCTGCTCCCATAAGGCCTATAAAAAAAATATTGTCCAATTCCAACCGCCTAATCATCTATTCAAAATAAAATGCCCATCTTTAAATGGGCATTTTATGACAATGTTCGATGTCTGTCAGATTTAACTATTATCAGCCATATAAATACAATAAATTGTATTTAACGCAAGCTTAAGCTGTCATCCATTATTTTTGGTGTAATGAAGATTAATAATTCTGTTTTATCCGCTTGCAGCGTTTTACGTTTAAATAAATTACCTAAAACTGGTAAATCGCCAAAAAACGGCACTTTATCAACATCGTTTCTTTCCGTTTGTTGAAAAATACCGCCTAATACCGCAGTTTCCCCATTCGAAACTAACACTTGAGTGCTGATACTTTGCGTATCTATTGAAGGTACATTGTTTACCACCGCGCCTACTGAGTCTTTTTTAACTTCAAGATCCATGATAATTTTATCATCAGGAGTGATTTGTGGAGTAACCTCAAGACTTAATACAGCATCTTTAAAAGATACGGAAGTAGCGCCGCTACTTGAAGCTTCTTGGTAAGGTATCTGAGTACCTTGTTTAATGATTGCTTTATGTTGATTTGCCGTAGTCACCCTAGGGCTAGAGACAACTTTGCCTCGCTTATCCGTTTCTAGCGCAGATAACTCTAGATTGAGTAATAACCCAGCAGGCAATCTAAATAAACTGAATGCAACACTTCCGAAAGCATTTGCCACAGGCAGGTTGGAATTAAGCCCATTTGCATTTAGTCCTGCTGTTGCCGTGGAAACTGAATTTGAGGACGCGTCTAATGTTCCTCCAACAGCATAAGAGTTATCACCTGCATGTTGTTTTTGAACACCAAACCTAGCCCCTAGGCTTTTTCCAAACTTATCATCCGCAAGCACTAAGCGAGACTCAATCATTACCTGCTTAACTGCAACATCAGTTTTGCTAATAATTGACTGTACTTGTTCAAGATATTTAGCTGTATCCTGGACAAACGCAGTATTAGTGCGCACATCTATAGCCACGGTACCACGCTTAGATAATATTCTCTGCTTTGGATCGCTCAATAGGATTTTAAGTGCATCTGCTTTCATATATCTCAATGTAAACACTTCTGTACGTAGAGACGCCAAATCGTCAATTTGCTGAGTTGCCTCTAACGCTTGCTTTTCTTTGGCTGCAAGTTCATCTGCAGGCGCCACCAGGATGACATTGCCAGTTTTACGCATAGCTAATCCTTTACTTTGCGTAATGATGTCCAAGGCCTGATCCCATGGCACGTCTTTTAAACGTAAGGTTAAATTACCGGTGACCGTATCACTGGTAATAATATTCAGGCCTGTAAAGTCCGCAATCACCTGTAGTACTGAACGCACTTCAATATTTTGGAAATTGAGTGATAGCTTCTCACCCGCATAACCAGGCTTGGAACCCCTTACCAACTTATTCGGGTCTTCCACTATTTGACGTACGTCGATAATAAACTTCTTATCAGCTTGATAGGCAGATTGCTCCCAATTACCTTTAGGCTCAATCACCATATGTCCATTATTACCTTGCTTCATCGTATCAACGTAGATTACGGGGGTATTAAAATTGGTTACATTAAGACGTCGTTGCAAACTATCGGGAACATTAGTGTTGATAAAGTCAACTACAATCGTTTTACCTTTTTGTTTAATATTAATGCCTGCAGACGCATCTGATAAATCTACAATAATTCGACCTTCACCATTCTTACCACGCGCGAAATCAACATTATTAATTGAGCTTTTTTGACTACCCAGTACAGGTTCAGCAAATTTTGTTTCAATGCCGGCATTTGTATTGGCCTCATTTGCTTGTAAAGTAACGATGACTTCATTACCGTTTGATGCAGTACTATAAGCGACATTTCTTGATAAATTAAGCACCATGCGTGTACGGTCTTTGGCTTGTGCTAAGGTCACACTTTTTAATGCACCTTGATCCGCTTGCAAATTATTTTTAGTCAAACCACTTGCAACTTTAGGAAAATCCAAAGCAATGCGTGCTGGATTATTCAAGGTGAAACCAGCTGGTGGATTAGCTAGTGGCTGGGTGGTCTTGATATGGATATTTACTCTACCGCCCGGCAAAGATGAAAAATCCACACTTTCAATTTTATTAACTAATCCCGATTGGTCCTCTGCCTGCAATAATCCTGAAAATGCCGACAGACCGAATAACAAGGTCGCTAGTAAAAATTTTGACATCCACTTATTCGTTTTCATTATTTCGCCTTTAGTTCT
>JAZJZG010000080.1:16550-18922 GCA_040389995.1 Pseudomonadota bacterium
GCTTAGGTAATTCTAAATCTCGTTAACGCTAGATTTATTGTCTCAATATTAATTATTCTTGTAGTGCCAAACTAGAAACACGTTCTACCCAATCACCAGAAATATCATCTTGCACGATTTCCTTTAACACGACTTCACTATCGGTAATTTTCGTCACCATACCAAAGTTCTGTCCTACATAATTACCAAGCTTCACCTGTTGCACACCATTATCGGGAGTTTTAAGCAATGCATAAGTCAGGTTGCTTTTGGAAAGCATACCTACGTATTTGATACTTTCTAACGGATAAGCCTCCATAGGTTCTTTTGGTCGGCCCAAATCAGGTTGTAAAGCACTACCAGATTTATTGGCGGCTTTGCGTGGCCTAAACGGGTCCGTAAGTATACCGTCAGCGTTGAATTGCAATGCCTGATAAGGCCGCACTTCAGGCAAGGGTTTAATTTTAACGTGCATATCATTGGCCGCATCGCGCATAAACTTATCTAAATCATCACCGCTTTCGCCCTTGCAGGCGATTAAGGTGCAACTTAACATGCAGATTACCACTATGTTTAACCACATATTTTTGGTCAATTCTTGATTTGAGATTTTACTCACTTAATTTATCAACCTTTCGCGCCAACTTTATTAACTTTTCTTTTGGCAGAAATTTCATCTGCATCGAGATAGCGATAAGTTTTAGCGACAGCCTCCATCACCAACGGTCCGTCAGCGGCTGACTTCGCATCTTTGTTGCCTGCAGATATACTAACGTCATTCAAAGTAACAATGCGAGATAGCTTGGAAATGTCAGTCGCAAAATTACCTAAATCCTGATAGGTGCCGACAACCTTAATCGAGATAGGCATTTCTGCATAAAACTCAGCCTGAGTTTCTATTCCAGGCTTAAATAATTCAAACTCCAAGCCGCGCCCTAATCCTGCCTGATTAATATCCGTCAACAAGCCATCCATTTGAGACCTATCTGGTAGCTGCTTAAGCAAAGCACCGAAAGTTTTTTCAATTTCAACCATCTGTTGCTTATAGGCCGGCAAGTTAATTGCTTGGCTCTTTTTATCTAAAAATACTTTACGCAGCTCCTGTTCTTTAGCCTTTGCTGTATCTAGGGAATCAATTGCAGGACTCCATAAGAAGTAGTAGCCAAGTGCCAGCAGAATCAAAAACATTGCAGCTAGCAATACCGCTTTAACTGGAGTCGGTAAACTGCCAGCATTTTTAAAGTCTATATTATTAAAATCTTCTAACTTCATGATTTGCTTCCACCTTTTTTGGCATCAGCACCTGCTGCGTCGTCTATTTTAGGCACTTTAACGTTCACACTTAAAGTAAATGCATTTTGTTTCAGCGTATTAACTACTACTGATTTAATTTCAATCAGATTAGGCGACTCCAGCCAATTTGAAGTAGATAAATTACGCACCAAGGTCGCTACACGCGCATTAGTATCTGCAACACCGTCAATAGTAATGACATTCCCTACCTGTTTGATGCTTTTTAGGTACATGCCTTCTGGCAATTGACGGCTCAACTCATCCAACAAAACTACCGCTTGACTACGATTTGTCTGCAAATTCTCAACAACCTGCTTACGCTCTAATACAGTGCTAATCTGGTCTTTTAAATTCTTAATGTCGGCAATTTCTTTATCCAAGCCAACAATCGCCTTGTCTAAACGCCCATTACGTTCTATTTGTGTATCAGTTTCGCTATTGATATAAGTCCAGCCCAGAAAAATAATGACTGCAGCAGCAAGTGCCGTAAACGCTGCCATTAAACCAAATTCGCGCTGACGCGCTTCACGCCGAGCCTGGCGATGCGGTAGTAGATTCACGCGTATCATATCGATACACCCCGCATTGCAAGACCACAGGCAATTATCAGCGCAGGCGCATCTATGGCCGCTTGCTGCTGTTTAAGTTTATTACCCATAGTCATACCATGAAATGGATTAGCCACGATAGTATTGACTTGCGTGCGCTCCTGCACCATTGCATCAATGGCAGCTATGGCAGCACAACCGCCCGCTAACACGATATGGTCAACTCGATTGTATTGCGTGGAGCTGGTAAAGAATTGCAGCGCTCTAGCGACTTCCATTGCAAGTGATTGTACAAATGGCCGCAACACCTCAGTTTCATAACTTTCAGGCAAGCCACCTCTACGTTTAGCAATCTCAGCCTCCTCTATAGATAAACCAAAACGGCGCTGGATTTCTTGAGTAAGCTGCCCACCCCCGAAACTCTGCTCACGTATATATACAGATTTATTGTCATGTAAGACGTTGATGTGCATCATCGTTGCACCAATATCAACAATCATTACCGTTTGTTCACGCGCCGAATTAGGCAATTGGGTCGCCACTAGTGAATAG
>JAZJZG010000081.1:0-1250 GCA_040389995.1 Pseudomonadota bacterium
TGATAGCAAAACCAATACGCTTTACTTTGGCACAGGTAATCCACCGCCACAAATGAACGATATCTCACGTCCTGGAGATAATCTTTATACGGTGTCATTGGTAGCCTTAGACACTGAAACTGGCAAGCTTAAGTGGTATTACCAACAGGTGCCACATGACCAATGGGGTTACGACGTTGCGAGTCCGCCGGTGCTATTTGACTATAAGAAAGATGGTAAAAGCATTCCTGCGGTTGGAGAAGCTGGCAAAACGGGCTGGTTTTACGTGAATGATAGAGTGACAGGTAAATTACTTATGAAATCTGATGCATTTGTGCCTCAGAAAAATCTATTTGCTAAAGCCACTAAAGAAGGAACGGTGCTCTATCCAGGTATATTGGGCGGTGCCAATTGGAGCCCTAGTGTGGTAGATGAAAGTACCCAAATTAGCTTTGTCGCAGGTATTCATGCGCCTATCGTATATAAGCTGGTAGAAGAGGCTGCACATGATAGCGTCCCGGCAATTCGATATGCCTCATCTGAGCCAACCAAAGATCCACGTTGGGGTGTTTTATCGGCTATTAATTTGACTACAGGTAAAATGCAATGGCAGATAAAAACTGAGCAACCTTTAATTGGTGGTTTGCTGGTTACTAAAGGTAACTTATTATTTATGGGCGAGGGCGACGGCCATTTTAATGCTTATAGCAGTACTACGGGTGATTTGCTGTGGCAAACTAAAGTAGATGCTGGTGTAAACGCACCACCGATTAGCTATCAGATCGATGGTGTGCAATATGTGGCGGTTGCTGCTGGCGGGAACTCAATTTTTGGTTATACGGCGGGCGATAGCATTGTCGTATATGCGCTAGCTAAATAACACAGAGTGCTGGAAGTTAAGTTTTAAAGGGCTACCTTAGTACACAGTTTGCAATAAGCAAGTGATTAAATATGTTTAAGCTATTTGTGTGTTAACTTTAATAAAAGCACGATACAGGCTAATATTAAAGTGATACTGTTTGCCACAATGACAGGCCAGCTTTCTATCATCAGGCCGTAAACTAACCAGCACGCCACACCTAAGCTAAACATACTATACATCGGTAATGAAATACCTGATAAGTCGCGTGTCTTCCATGAATGATAGGCTTGTGGAAAAAATGCTGTAGTCGTCAAAAAAGCAGCAACATAGCCTATTAAATTGGATGTATTCATTTCTTATTACTCTCAATAACTTTTAATTTTCTTTTAATGCTAATGTCAAGTGCGAT
>JAZJZG010000081.1:1260-3240 GCA_040389995.1 Pseudomonadota bacterium
AGACGCCTGAATCAGCACGTCAATAATGGCTGAGTGGTCAGTATTTATTTAGCGGTTTAGCAAATAAACGTATAGCCAAATTTATAACAAGTAATGCTACTACGCCCGCTGCAATACCAAATACACCATTTAGCAGCATAGGTATGATTGTTTGTAAGAATCCATTATTTAACGTGGTAGTCAAGTGCTCAACCCAATGATGCACTGCATAGATACCATGCGTAAGAATTTGACCGCCCACTAGAAACATGGCGAGAGTGCCTACTACAGATAAGGCCTTCATCAGGTAAGGTGCGAAACGTAAGATCGTGAGACCAGCTTTACGTTTAAATACAGCCCATAAGCTTTCTCCGCGGCTCTTAATTAAAAAAAGACCGCCATCATCCAGCTTAACGATGCCAGCTACTAAGCCATATACACCTATCGTCATAACGATGGAGATTGCAGCTAATACTATGATCTGTTGGGTAAATGTTGCGGCAGCAACAGTGCCTAGGGTAATGACAATGATTTCGGCAGATAATACAAAGTCTGTGCGTACTGCACCGGCAATCTTCTCTTTTTCTGAAGTCTCTACTGTACGGCTTTCATCTAGGCCAACCAGGTTTTTAGACGCGAAATAATCAATTTCCTGATGATGAAAATGCTGATGATAAAGTTTTTCAACACCTTCAAAACATAAAAACAAGCCGCCCAACATTAACAGCGGCATGATTGCCCAAGGCGCAAGTGCGCTAATCACAAGTGCGGTAGGCACCAATATTAGTTTATTGATTGCTGAACCCTTGGCGACGGCCCAAACGACTGGCAGTTCTCTGTCTGCATTGACACCAGTTACCTGTTGCGCATTAAGTGCCAGATCATCGCCTAAGACGCCGGCAGTTTTTTTGGCTGCAATCTTGGTCATGACAGATACGTCATTCAAGATAGTAGAAATATCATCTAATAAAGTTAAAAGGCTAGCGCCTGCCATATTTAATCTTTCGGAGTAGAAGTTATCTTATTGTCAGCCTGCACTGAATTATATGCGCTGAAAACTAAAAAACCGCATTAAGCGGTTTAATTTTGACTAGATTTAGTTTGATTAATTATGCTTGGACTACAAGTGTCTTATAACTACAAGCGTCTTACAGTAGTGTGAAATCAACTAGTATGTACGTTTTCTAGGTGTGTAAGTTGCGCCGCTAGATTCGATATGTCTGAAAGTGATACGACCGTTATTGATGTCGTAAGGAGATAGCTCTAATGTCACTTTATCACCGGCCAAAATGCGGATATGATTTTTTTTCATTTTCCCACCAGTATAGGCAATGAGCTTGTGGCCATTGTCTAGCGTTACACGGTAGCGCGAATCAGGTAATATCTCCATTACCACGCCACTCATTTCAATTAATTCTTCTTTAGCCAAAGCTTTTTATCCAGTAATAATTTAAGGTACTTAATCAAGCAACAATCTCTCAGATATTGAATATCTGAGAATACAACATTAATCGCTCGCGCAGTATAGTCTTGATAGCGTGATTTGGCAACCAGTCGGTATAGGCAGTGTAGGTCGTTCAATTAGCTGAAAAACAACAGTTTTATACATCAAAATAACATTTTGTTACGATTGTCGAAATAACGCTTGACACAGCATTTGTTTACCCGTAAAAAGTAATTTAGGCGTTTGGATGTTTAATTTGTTCAGTTCTAAAGACTAATTATTTAAAAATCCCATTCATTTAGGGTGCCTCCCTTTTTTAAAGTATGGAATAAGATATGGCTACAGGTTTAGTTAAATGGTTTAATGACTCTAAAGGTTTTGGTTTCATTACTCCTGATGCAGGTGGTGATGATTTATTCGCACATTTTTCAGCAATCGTTGATAGCGGTTACAAAAGCCTGAAAGAAAATGAGCGCGTAAGTTTTGACGTAACAGATGGACCTAAAGGTAAACAAGCTTCTAACATCCAGAAAGCTTAGTAACTCAGCATCCAAAAA
>JAZJZG010000082.1:0-503 GCA_040389995.1 Pseudomonadota bacterium
GGCGTTGCCAAAATTAAAGGGGAAATAAAACTGAAATAAATAAGCATTAAGTGTGTTGTTTAGTCTTGACGGTGTTCTTAAAATCGCTATAATGGCGCCTGTCTTAACGACGCGGGAATAGCTCAGCTGGTAGAGCGATACCTTGCCAAGGTATAGGTCGCGAGTTCGAGTCTCGTTTCCCGCTCCAGAATTTTTGGTTAAATTGGTTGTAGTAAATACTATAAGCTGATTTAATTAATACGGCATAAAACGGCGAAAGCAAACATGCTTTCGCCGTTTTAGTTTCAGCTCGTAATGTTTGGTTATTAGCTATACTTACAAATATATTAGCAATTTAGCTGAATATGGTTAGTATAGGCACTTGCCACTAATGGCGCGATAGCAAAGCGGTTATGCCGCGGCCTGCAAAGCCGTTTAGGCCGGTTCGACTCCGGCTCGCGCCTCCAAAAAAAATCAATGACTTATATGAGTTTTTGTCAAAATGCATAAAGAAAAACTACACA
>JAZJZG010000082.1:513-4654 GCA_040389995.1 Pseudomonadota bacterium
TTGTTTCTAAATTTACACATGTAAATATTTTTACTATATTTATTAGCAGATAAGATTATTACGCTATTTGCTGACGCTTATATTCCTTACGCTTCATTACTAGATAATCGTCGCGCTCTACCTCATGTAACTGTTCTGTATATTGATTTGTGCTGATATACCAATTCTGTAAACGCTTTTCTAGTTGAGTCTCTACTGGCGCTGTTAATGCGTCAAGATAAGCATCCATTGCCAAGTAATAGCGCATGGTGTTACGTTCTATTACGCCGCGAACTCCTTGAATATACTCAGGTTGGCCATTGGCTAATTTATCCATAATCGTAAAGCCAATTTTATCTCTACCAGTGGTTGCTAAATAGGCTTGCATTGCGAGACGTCCACTTAAGCCGAATGAGTATGTGTAGGTGAAGTGTAAAAAAGTACGCCCGTCTTAAAGAGGTGAGGCTTCGATCCAAATACGATAGTCATGAGTACTGAAAGGGCCATCATTCGCGTTGAGTTTAATAGCGAAATAATCTGCAGTGGTAATTACCTCATTGTAATTAAAATCAACTCTATAAGCATCGGTGAGCGGCTGTCAAATTTTTCCCTAGATCGACGGTAAGAATAGTGTTTGTTTTATTTGCGTTTGCATTACTAGCCGCATGGCAATATTTGATGTTGATATGTAATATCAGTACATCACACCAATGTGTTGAATTATTGAGTGCTGCATTTACCGTGCTAAATGGGTAATCTACTATGGCATATATTTCGCTTTTTAAGTCATGTGAAGATTCGGTCGAAGTAATATACAGCGGGCGTTTAAACTGATTATTGGTGAGTTGTTTGTCTAATGTAATATATGCTGCACGTAATGATGATGCGGACATCTCTGGTTCAACTGCAAAGCAGTTTTTGCTAACGAACATAACGCCGTTAATAAGCAGGCAAAGTAGAATCCATCGCCGAACTCTGTTTTCTCCATAACTATCACTCACAAAAAACGAGCCCATAAACGTGCAGCTCTTTCTTTAATGCGCGCAGCAATTGAGCGAGATCGCCATATATCTAGCGTAATCAATTTAGATGATTCCAGGTCTTTCTCAAACAATGCTTGCATCTTAGCGCCGAAGTCTTGTCCCAACATTACAGCGTTAATTTCTTGGTTATTAGTAAAGCTGCGCCAGTCTAAATTAGTTGAGCCTATGGTTGACCACACGCCATCTATCATCCCGGTTTTAGCATGTAGCAAGGCATCTTCTCGTTCATAGATTTTCACGCCAGCGCTTAACAACTCGTCGTAATAGGAGCGTGATGCATAAAACACCATAACGGAGTCTGTTCTTTCAGGTAGCAACAATCTGACATCTACGCCACGCCCAGCCGCTTCCTTCAATGCGGTGAGCATTTGCGGATCAGGTACAAAATAGGCATTGGTAAGAAAAATCTGTGTTTCTGCACTATTGATCGCTGATAATAAAGTGACATACATCTGGTTATATGGCTCGTCAGGAGAACTACCAATCGCACGTACCACCTCATTACCTTTGCTGCCAGATTCAGGAAAATAGTTCTTTGCCGCTAATGGATCACCTTTTTGTGAAGTCCAAGTAGCAATAAATAGTTTTTGAAATTCACTGACAATCGGCCCCGCCATTCGCATATGGGTATCACGCCACGGAATATCTGTAATGGGTATTGATTTATCTTTAGATTCATTGGACGAGTGTATTTCTGAACGCCTACCAAATGAGCCGCTGGAGTAGACGCTACTAATATTAATACCGCCAACGAATGCAATTTCTCCATCAACAATCAGCAGTTTTCGATGGTCGCGCTGGTTTACTTGCCAGTCTTTGCGTGCTTTCAGTGGATTGATAGGATTGTATTCTAATACATTGATACCAGCGTCTTTGAGCGGCTTAAAAAACTCTTTAGGTGTAGCGATAGAGCCTACGCTATCGTAGATCAGGTTTACCTGTACGCCACTATTTTGTTTGGCAATGAGTGCTTGCGCAAAACGTTGTCCAATCTCACCATCTTCAAAAATGAAAGTTTCCATATTGATATGGTCTTTTGCGTTATCAATCGCTGTAAACATGGCTTCGTAGGTCGTTGGTCCATCAACTAATAACTCAACGTTGTTGCCGACTACCAATGGGCTACCAACAATCTGTGCTTCCAGCGCCAAGTGCTTATCAAAGATATTAGTGTCCGCACTATTCTTATTGAGTTTAGCGAGAATCGCTTTGCTTTGTTTAGCCGATAAGGGGCCGTTTGCACCATCAAGCTGTACCGGATGAGATGGCTGCATGGCCATGTCCGGCACCATGGTGGGGATTGCGCTACAGCCTGCAAGTATGCTTAGGCATAACCCTATTAAAAGGTTGATGATGGGGCAGGTTTTGATTGTATTTATAGCCATCAATATTTCCTAAAAACGTTATTTGGTCAGCATGAATGAAAATATAGCAGTAAAAATGTTTTATCTAAGTGCGATAACACACAGAGCAATTAATTAAAAAAGTAGATGATTTCAACATCAATCTTAGCTGATGATTAGGAAGAATAGTAATTTCGTTTCTATGTTGGCATTACAGCTATTTTCAACAAATATTAGACGCACTTAAGGAGTAAATATGAACTGGGATCAAATAGAAGGTAACTGGAAACAATGTAAAGGAAGTGTTAAACAGCGGTGGGGAAAGCTCACAGATGACCATCTGGATTTGATTGCTGGTAAGCGTGATGAGTTGTCTGGGAAGATTCAAGAAGCCTATGGCATTACTAATGAAGAAGCGCACAAGCAGCTTTATGATTGGGAAGTTATGTTGAGTAATCTGGCTAAAACAGATAAAGAAGTGACTGATACTGCGGTTAAAACAGTGCACAAGATGGATAAAGATTAATTGTTTTAGATTATTTTTAATAAAAATATAAGGAAATTTGTTTAACACCGATTTGCAGCAGCATAAGAGGCACATACAACAAGGTGGCGTATTGATGATAGTCGCAGTACCATTTTTACCGTGCGCAAGAGATTCGAAAAGTCATGATTAAGTCCAGATTGCAGCTTTCGTAAAGTTGCCATTTATCGCGGTGATAGTAGAGATGCTGTGCTGAAGTTTTACTCACTCAGTATTTCAGCGATAGGCTGCAAATGCTCAATATGCTCGCACACTACCTTCATGATAACAATGATAGGTATACCGAGCAGCATGCCCCATATACCCCATAACCAAGCGAAGAATAACAGTGAGACGAACACGGCTGCAGCATTCATTTTAGCAATACGACCAGTCATCCAAGTGGTGACAAATATGCCGACAATAGTGGCAATTAGCATGGATGCACCTGAAATTAACAATGCTGTGAGTAGTGAATCAAATTGCAGATATGCGGCCATGCCAGTGGCAGCGGCAATAGCCACTGGTCCAAAGTAAGGTACGATATGCATAAATCCTGCAGCCACTGACCAAGCGCCAGCGTTTTCTAGGCCAAATAAACGTAGCGCTAGCCACATTAATAGACCTACCAATACATTAGTCACTACAAGCATGAGCATATAACGCTGAATTGAATTATTAATTTGCTCAAGTATATTTACGGTGATTTTTTTTCTTGATAATGAAGGGCCCGTAAGGCGCACCAGTTTACGCTTAAAAATATCTCCCGATAGCAACAGGAAATAAGCAAGAAATATCATGGTGATGGTTTCGCCAATAAACCCAAAAACCCCTAATGAGCCACGCCAGAGATAATCACCAATCTTAAATTTTGGTTGATCGATAACAACATGCATAGTTGGTTTTTTCTGTATGGTACCAGCACTTTTCTCTAGCGTAATATTTCCTGCAGCATCATGAACTACAGGAACAGGGCTCTCTACTGCACGGGTAACTGTTTCAACCTGGCTTGCGGCAATTTGTACTTTCTGTATATTAGTAAGTGGGTCGCCACGTTTGGTAGCTAGACCAGAGGTAAGTTTGGTTGCAGCCTCAGGCAGTTTTGCAATGATAGATTCAACTTGACTGCGTAGTACAAAACCAGCAAAAGTAATGCCCGCTATCACCGCTAAAATGACAATGGTAGAACCGATTGCACGTGGAATTTTGATACGTTCTAGCCATTTGACCAATGGGTTTAAAGTATATGACAA
>JAZJZG010000082.1:4664-8021 GCA_040389995.1 Pseudomonadota bacterium
AACCGTGATAGTCATAATCACGACTAGGGCTACATTTCTGACTTGTAGTGGGTCGTGCGTAGGTAAGACACTATTAGCGGATGACTGATCCTCTGTTTCTGTATTCATCATGTACTTTCTGTCTCGGTTATTGTAATAGCTTTTTAATCTCATACTAAACGCCATTACGTGGTTAAACGTCAACCATAATATGCAAATGATCTCTCAAATGTATGTGCGATAACTAACGTAATTATTAGCTACTTTAGTATTATCATCATCGACTGGGGTTTATTAACGTTAATCACTAGGGCTTAGCAGAGTTTAAATTGCTCAGTAATTCTTATCAAGCTCCTGCTGACTGTATGTACTGTCAAATGGCGATGTGTTAACAGGCTTTCTGGGTAAAGAGGGTGCACCAGTTGTTTAAAGGGTGTGGTGCGAGACAGTGAGAAAATAATTGAACTTTAAGTTTAAATCTTGAACTTACATTGTGAGATTTAAATCTAGTTAAGCCTAATCTTGCTTTCAGAGTAAGATAGATGTTAATAATATATATATCTATTCCGAGGCATTACAACTATGAAAAAATACTTCGCTACGTTTATATCTATTGCTATTGTCATGATTGTGCTTGATCTTATTTGGCTTGGTATGGTGGCGCAGCCACTCTATCAACACAGTATCGGCCATCTGATGGCAGCACAACCTAACTTAGGGTTTGCGGCGTTATTTTATATTGTTTATATATTTGGATTGATGATGTTTACGCTCATGCCATACGCGACTAAACCGGGGTTGAGTAAAACAGTACCTAGAGCAGCGTTTTTTGGCTTTTTTGTATATGCCTCTTATGATTTAACAAATCTGGCGCTGTTGAAAGATTGGCCATTTACTTTGGCCGCGGTTGGTATTGCTTGGGGTATCTTGTTGAGTGGTATCTCCGCAGCCGTGGGCAAATTGGTTTTAGATCGATATACTAAAACCCGGTATTTCAAAACTCAATATTTTTAGCTCGACATCTTTAATACAAGCACCAAAAGTATCGTTCACTATATTCGGGATCACACAGCTAGTATATTGATATCACTGTAAAGTTTGCCTAAAATTGCTACGAGTGTTCATGTAAATAATCGCTATTTGATGATTACGACACTGTGAATAAAAGCCTATATTGGGAGAAGCGTGATGACAAAGTCTAAACATACGACTAACGTTGGAGCAAAGTCCACACTATATGAGTCTCAACCAGCCAGCGCTATCAATCAGCCCTTATATTTATCAAATCAGGGTGTGAATGAAGCGGCTGACTTATTGAAGCGGTTGTTTCGTAGCTTTAACGGCAGTATTACGTTGCGCTTATGGAACGGCACGGTTTTAAAGCTAGGTGGTCTTGCCCGTGATGCCTTGCAGCTAGATAGCTTGAAACTGGATGGTTTGAAACAAGATAATCTCACACTGAGTAATGCCAGTTTAGATTCTCCAGAACCCACATTTACCTTAGTCTGCCGCAATCCAAATGTCATTCGTTCTATGGTGCTAGGACGCGACCCGTTGCGAATGGCCGATGCCTATTTTCGTGGTGATATTGATATTGAAGGCGATTTCTTTGCGGCGGTTAGCCTTAAGGATCATTTGAATATTATTCGTCTGTCTTTACGTGATCGGCTTGGTGCATTGTTTAGAGCGGTCAGGCTGCCAGTGGTAAATCAAACGCAGCCAAATTTTGCAGCCAGCCGACCAATATATGGTCGTGTTATCAAGGCGCATTCAAAAGCGGAGAACCGTGATGCGATTCAGTTTCACTACGATGTCTCTAATAAATTCTACGCTTTGTGGCTAGATAAAAACATGGTGTATTCTTGCGCTTATTTCGAGCAGCCGGACAATACGCTGGAACAAGCGCAGCTAGCTAAACTTGACCATATTTGTCGAAAACTGCTACTAAAACCAGGCGATCAGTTGCTTGATGTTGGCTGCGGCTGGGGTGCGCTAGTCATCCATGCAGCAAAACATTATGGTGTGCAAGCGCATGGCGTGACGCTTAGTCAGCAACAGTTGGAAGTCGCGCGTCAGCGCATTGTCGATGCCGGGCTTGGGGGTCGTGTGACAGTCGAGCTACGTGATTATCGCGACCTTGAAGGTGTTGGCAAATATGATAAAATAGCTAGTGTCGGCATGTTCGAACATGTAGGCTTAAAAAATCTGCCTATTTATTTTTCTACGATTCATCGTCTATTGAAGCCTTCCGGGTTGTTCTTAAATCATGGCATTACCCATGACGTGGAAGGCTGGAACAAAACGTTATCTACCGAGTTCATCAATCGCTATATATTCCCCGACGGTCAGCTTGATACCATCAGTAATATCCAGCGTGTGATGGAGCGTAGCAAATTTGAGATTGCCGATGTGGAGGCCTTGCGTTTGCATTATGCAATGACACTCAGGCATTGGGTTGCACGGCTGGAGCAGCACCACGCGGAGGCCTTGCAATATGTCAATGAATCGACTTACCGTATTTGGCGCTTGTATATGGCTACCTGCGCATTGGAGTTTGAATCGGGTGAAATCGGCATTTACCAAGTACTGGCAACCAAGCGTAGTGCTGCTGGCGATTCATTATTACCATTGACGCGCAGGCATCTATATTCTGCTTCATCAAGCCCGTCAATATGACAGGCATTTACACTCAATATTCCAAAGGACCGCATGGCTAGATTTAAACATTACACTATAGTTAAGAAAGTAAAATCGTGGGGAGTCGGCTCTACACTGACACCGCTGATTAAACACTTATATCAACCGCGACGCCTCGTGCTGAGTGCTATGCTTTGTTTATCTGTGACTGTATACGCAGATGAAACCGCCAGTCCAAGTAGATGGTCTCGTGTACAGGATAGCTTATCTCAAACATGGCAGTCGCCAAATTACGAGCTTTATGTTCCGGTGAACACATGGCATAACCGTAGTTTTTATACGGCAAAGAAAATCGATGAATTTAATGAGCAGCCTTGGGGTTTAGGTATAGGAAAGTACCGATATGATGAAGATGGCGATTGGCATGCTTTATATGCCATGGCTTTTCTGGATTCCCACAGCGATGTAGAGCCTATAGCTGGCTATGGCTTTCAAAAAGTATGGCGTCCAACAGACAATTTTCGTTTAGGCGCTGGCTATAGTGTAGGCATTACCATCCGCTCAGATTTACACTACATTCCTATCCCCATCATCGTGCCGCTTGTATCCGTAGAATATAAAAAGGTGGCGGTGCAATCCACTTACATTCCTGGCGGTAATGGTAATGGCAACATCTTGTTTACTTGGCTACGCTGGCAATTATAATCACCGATATAACACCAAACTAACGGATTCAGTCTT
>JAZJZG010000083.1:0-20034 GCA_040389995.1 Pseudomonadota bacterium
GACGAAAACCTAAACGCCCCTGGCTCACATTTTGTGCCGTTAGCCTTTGAAAAACCATGTACGCTGCCAGATTGTGCAGGCGCACCGGATGCCTTACCCAACCGTTTTTATGCTTACGGCGTGGTGGCAAGGTTGGCGCTACTTGCTGCTGCAATCGAGTTACAAGAACAAGACCCGTTAAATCAATAGTCTATATTTGAAGCTGGCCTATGAAACTCCTATTTATTCTTGACCCGCTAGCAAGCCTCAAAACTTACAAAGATACTAGCATTGCCATCATGCATGAAGCGGCTAAGCGTGGCCATGAATTATATGTCAGCATGCAACACGATCTTTTTTTACGTGATGACATTGCAAGGATATATGCTAAAAAATTCACTTTTACCGAACAGGGCTACACGTTAGCAGAAGCTATTGAATATGCTCCTGCGGATTTTTCTGCGGTGATTATGCGTAAAGACCCGCCATTTGATAACGAATATCTTTACAGTACTTACTTGCTGGAAATTGCCGCAAACCAAGGTGCACAGGTTTTTAATAACCCTGCTGCCATTCGCGGCTGGAATGAAAAATTATCAGTCACACGCTTTCCACAATTTGCACCTGAATTCTTAGTTACGGCTAATAATGATTTGATACGCGAATTCTTAAATACTCATCAAGATATTGTGGTGAAACCGTTGGATGGCATGGGTGGTAGCAGCATATTCCGCCTGGGTTTGAATGACCCCAATATCAGTGTAATCCTAGAAACCATCACTAACTTCGGCAGCCGTACCATCATGGCGCAACGCTATTTGTCCGCCATTTTGCAAGGTGACAAACGTATCATCATCATTGATGGCGCACCACTGCCTTATGCATTGGCGCGCATTCCAAAAGCTGGCGAAACACGTGGCAACTTGGCCGCCGGCGGCACTGGCGTTGCACAATTATTGAGTACGCGAGATTTAGAAATCGCTATTACCGTGGGCAAGGTACTCAAAGAACAAGGCTTATTTTTAGTAGGTTTAGACGTGATTGGCAACCATTTAACCGAAATCAATGTCACTAGCCCGACGGGTATGGTAGAAATTGCGAAGCAAACTACCCACCTACCACAGCCATGTAACCCGGCAAGCATGATGCTGGATGCCCTAGAAAATAACCTGGCAAAATATAGCATCTAATACATGCGCAAGGGCTTCACTTCTTTACTGTTGACGGCCGGTTTGTTAATCAGCACCATGATGCTCAGTAGCTGTTTTAAAGAGCAGCTATATCATAATCAAAGTTACGTGTTTGGCACCTTGGTTGACATTAGTATTTACGGTGAAACAGATGAGCGCGCTAGATTGCTCTCCAACCATTTGCTGCAGGAATTTCAAGAACTGCATAATCGCTTACACGCCTGGAAGCCCGTTGCAGAAGGTCAGCCTAGCGAATTAGGCTTGCTGAATGCGTCTTTTGCACAATCTAGCCAGCCGATTGCCATCAGCCCAGACCTTGCCTATATGCTGAATGATGCTACAACACTTTCGGCTAAATCTAATAGCTTATTCAACCCGGCAATAGGTCATTTAATTGGCACGTGGGGCTTTCAGCGCGATGAATTTAGTGCGGTAGCCATCGATGATAAAAAAATACAGTCTCTGGTAAAAGCCAAGCCCAGCATGAGCGATATTATCATTAAAAATAACACGGCCTATAGTAACAATCCGGCCGTGAAGCTTGATTTAGGCGGCTATGCTAAAGGCTATGCACTGGATATTGCCTCGAGCTATTTGCACAAAGAGCACGTTAAAAATGCACTCATCAATATTGGCGGCAATATTATCGCGCTTGGCCAGCACGGCGATAAACCCTGGCGAGTGGGTATACAGCACCCACGTTTGCCAACAGCGATTGCCACACTTGATTTGCCTGATGGCTGGGCAATCGGCACGTCAGGTGATTACCAGCGCTACTTTATGTTAAACGGTAAACGCTACTGCCACATCATTGACCCACGTACAGGTTATCCCGCGCCGCATACGCAATCCGTCACCGTGCTAGTGCCACCACAAGCACCTGGGCACACGCAAGCAGGCGTATTATCCGATGTAGTTTCTAAGCCTATTTTCATTGAATCAGCAGAAAACAGGAGCAAAGCAGCTCAGGCCTTTGGCATAGAAAACTTCATCGTTATAGATGATCAATCTCACATTTTTGTAAGCAAGAAAATGGTACAAAAACTCAATTGGACTGAGGCTGGTGTTAAATTTAACACGCTACCGTAAAGCATTAAGCTACCCAAAAATACTAATCGCCAGCTTACTGGTTGGTGACTGGCTCATTCTGGCGCTCAGTCTGCTAGGTGTGGCTTATTTGTTTCATACTTTATGGTCAAATGAACACGCCAGTAAAGTACAAATCAGGTTAGGCGACAAGATTTATGCGACCTACAGCCTAAACCAGCAACGTGAAATTCATGTGCATGGCAAACTGGGCGATGCGGTAATAAGCATTGCGCAAGGCAAGGCAAGGTTCGAAAAATCTCCATGCCACACGCAATATTGTGTGCACCAAGGCTGGTTAACACACGCAGGGCAAGCTGCCATTTGTTTGCCCAATCAAATCAGCCTAGAATTACTTGGCGAGAATAAACCCTATGATTCACTTAATTACTGATTAAGCTATCGCAACTTGACTACTGCGCATATTAAAACCACCATAGAAGACCATCGCATCGCAAAGCTCGCTGCCTTCGCGATTGCCTTACACATGGTAGAAGCTATCATTCCATCGCCACTTCCAGGCGTTAAACCCGGTATTGCCAATATAGTTACTTTATACGTATTGCATCAATATGGCTTTGGCGCTGCCGCCTGGGTCAGTATTTTACGCGTATTCGCTAGCAGCTTATTACTTGGCCAGTTTTTATCGCCCACTTTTGCATTAAGTTTAAGCGGTGCTCTATCGAGTTTAGGCATTTTGTGGGTTGCAACACACCTACCAAAACGATATTTTAGTGTAGTTACTTTAAGTATATTAGCTGCATTCGGACATATTGCAGGACAACTTTTGGTAGTCAGGCTTTGGCTAATCCCACATGCTGGTGTAAGTTATTTAATTCCTGTTTTTGCTTGCGCCGCATTATTTTTTGGCTTAATCAATGGCATCATTACCAGTCGCCTTCTCTTAAAAAGATCAAAGAAAATGAGTCTCTAAAAATAAGATTAAATCAATTGCGTAATGGTGAATCTGCATACCGCACAAAAACCTTATCAGTTAGCTACAAGAGCCTGTTGCTGTCTTAGTGACTGAAGGTTTGCCTGTGGCACTGAGCGTAATTACTCGTTCTTGACTACCTGCATAAGGCGTAGCTCGACAAACAGTCAGTCTTGCCTGTGTCGCGCCTATCCCTGTAGGTTGGAAGGTAAGGCTACTGAGTCCAGCGGACTCAGTTATTTTATAACCGGCAGCCGTTGCCGGCTGTGTATAAATTACAGTAGTGCCACTTAATACAATCCAGCCTTGTTGCCAGCCACCCGCTGCACAACTGGCACCATCAGCAGATACACATAATGTCACCACCGCATTTTGTTTTACAGCTTCACTACGCGCTAAATGAGCACTGGCAACAAAATTATTTGCATAAGAACGAAGCTTGCTACTCAATGTCGCATCATTGAAATATGGTAGCGCAATTGCAGCTAATATCGCCAGTATAGAGATGACGACCATCATTTCGATTAGTGTAAAACCCTGCTGTGGTCTTCCCCAGTATTGTTCTCTCTTTCCCACTGATAGCCTAGAAACTATAAGAGCTACTGTTATCATTTTTTGATATTCCAGTAAACTCTACTTCTAGGCCGTACTACAGAAGATGGTGGAGGCGGGTTACCACCTTGCAATGCAGAGCCTGGATTGGCACCAATGATAAAGGGTACCGTCGTCCCGTTATCAAGCGTTACCATGCCTGCCACAGGAGACGGCGGCAAGCCACCCCCAGCAATCACCTGGCCGCGAACTGTACCACTTGTAGATGCTGCGTTAGTATAATTAAGATTGTACACTTGAGCAGTCCCAAGGCTGCTGCATTGCCCTGCTGCAGGCGCAGTTGGCTCATGGGTGCTGAAAGTAACTGTACCAAACACCGTAATGGCGGAAGTAACCACTTGCTCAGTAGATGCCAATGGCAAGTACCAGCCTTTAGATTTAGTGGCTAATTCAGTTTGGGTTGGCGTGGTGCTGGTAATGGCAAATAATGAGTTGGTACAAATTATATTGGCACCACAAGTGGTGTTTTCTAAAGTCAACCAAGTAGCATCTGTTGGCTTATCCTTAATCACAAAGAAACGGTTTTCCACCGCGGTAGCCGATATATAGCTTGACAAGGGCTTTTCACGGTCACCAGATCCGAGCAGTAGAACATAAGTACCGTTATCATCAAGTATATCCGGCGGAAACATGAATTTTCGATTATCAGTGCCGCTGCCACCAAGTGTTGCAATTTTAGTGATTGTCCAGCTAGCTGGCGCCGTAGTTCCAATCGGGCTATTAGCGTCAGCGCCAGAAATACGGTAGACATTGCCACCTAAATCAGCTGCATAGGCATATTTTATAAGTCCAGTACTGTCGGGCACAATGGTGAGATCAGCAATTACACTACTATCAGTGTTAAAAGTTTTCAGTAATGCACCTGTGTTTGCATCCAACACATAGATTTTGGTACCCTTACTGAATGAGCTACAACCAGTGTTAGGGTCAGCATCCTGACAGGTATCATAACCCCCTCCCATAATGAGCATCGGAGATACGCCAGAACCATAGCCACCAGCTTTCAAGACTTTAGGTGCCGACCAGGTTTGGCCAAGTCCAGTGAAGCCTGAAGTACACCCAGTGTCGTCACCAGCATTAGGGCAGCCAATCTTCCATTTGAATGCAGGACTTGCAGGGATGGTGACATTAAGTGCATACAAGACTCTGCCACCGCGCCGCATAGCAGCGAAAATTGTGGTGCTACTAGCATCTTGGTAAGCAACAATTGGTCCATCAACACCATAGTCTTTAGGCAACGGCGTAGGCGTGGTCGTAGTCGTAGTCGTGCCAGTAGGCGTGGTCGTAGTCGTAGTCGTGCCAGTTGTATAGCCTGGGAAACTGATGGGTACGGTGTTATCGCGGATACGTTTTATTTTTGAATAAAACTCTGGTGCAACAAACGCCCATAACTCACTCCCTGCTGCAGCTGAACCTATACTGGCAGTGCGATTGCCGTTCACTGCGCGCAAAATACCATCATTGCCGCCATAAAATACAACCACCTGCGGTGCAGCATCTGTACCGTAATTGATGGCCACTGGTCGAGAATGCACTACATCACCATGCACTGAAGGTCGTGTTTGAGTAAGAGTGAGTGAATCTTCATTTTCATCATCCACATCCAACCCATGTTGCCAGTTAACCAAAGCATCGCGCTCTGTTGCAGTAACTGTCGTTCCCAGCATGCTTGGAGTGACATTGCTGTTATTAAAGTCGGTTAAGGCTGTACACGTAGTAGACGCAGTAGTAGGTGAACAGGTCTTTACGGTACGGGTAGGGGTGCTACGCAGTTGATAAGCTTGTGCACCTTTTTCAACCAAGTTACCATCGGGTGTATTGGATTGTGCGGAATACCCTGTACAGTTTGCTATGCTTAAAAAAGTCCAATAATTGTCCGGTGTTACTGGTGTCCAGAAGCTACGTGCGCACTCCGCGACAAAACCTGATCCACTTGAAGAAATGGCACGAGTGTTATCTGCATCCAGCAGTTGGAGTGTAGTACTATTACCAACGTAGCCCAGCTTATACTGTTTCAAATTACCATACCACCTTGGAAGACCGTGTTTATCTGGACGGAACATACCTATATAAACCTGATTCAGGAATGTTCCTTGGGTATTCACACTCACTGGCAAACTAACTGAAGAAAATACACTGTTGACCGATTGAACTTCACTCAAAATCTGCCGAAATGCAGAAACCAGTGTCGTATAATCTGTAGTTGGGTAATAATTTCCGTTGCCATACTCCGCCATGCTGGTCAAAAGTGCTGCATATTGGGCCTGACAATTGCTTCCAAGTACGCCAATGGTATAAGTAGTGATTTTCTGGCCAGACATGTAGCGCGCCCATTCATCCGCATAGAATCCTTTATTTTCATGTGAGGAACTTGGAAATGTATAAGCGCCGCAAGTAGTGTTCAATGTACTGAGAATCGCTGCCTTCTGTGACGGCGTTGCGGCAGGACTGACGTTCATATCGGCAGTGGAGTTTGAACCTTCCAATGCGCCTTTCGGCCCTTTATCGCCAGTCGAATCCCCAGGTGTACCAGCTGAGGTATATGAATTTCCGACAAAGATGATGTAATTGTTGTTGCAGACCGCT
Organism: Pseudomonadota bacterium; assembly: GCA_040389995.1. Taxonomy (GTDB): domain Bacteria; phylum Pseudomonadota; class Gammaproteobacteria; order Burkholderiales; family Methylophilaceae; genus Methylotenera. The sequence continues at coordinate 6,388 of JAZJZG010000083.1, forward strand.
GCTGGCTTGATGCTTAAATAAGATCGGCCTGATAGTCCTGTACGCCCAGCAAAATAAGCCCAAGTTTCTTGCATAGCCGCACCAGTCGCTTCACCGCTTGCTTTGATGTACCCACTCCCAGCACCGCCTGTTGTTTTCCAGCTTTTAATCCAGGTCAAAAATGCAGTTTTGTTCGCTGTGTTTAGTGGAATCAACGGCTGAACCAGACAACCTCCGTTAGCTCCACCACAATTAGCATTGTTGATGTCTCGAATATTATTTGCGTTGTACACCATCATGCCAATGTTCACTGTAGGCTTTTCTACTCCATTAACAACGGGAACTGTAATGCCCGAGATCGCTTGATACAGCGCGCATTGTTCTATACCCCCCGCAGTGCCATTAAGAGTGGGCGCGCTGCCATCTGGATAGGTACAATTCGACGCACTTGATGAAAAATTTGCCGCATTATCCAACACAATCATTAAATTTGGCAAATCAGCGGCACTAGCAGGCGGGGCACCAACAAACAAATCAATGTCTTCTGCTTTGGCAGAGAAATAACAGGCTAGCAACGTGACTACAAGTAAGCTTTTAAGCAGTTGATTTTTCATATAACTTCCAATCACTAGATTTATTCAAAGACATACAGCGTTTTTCTGGGTTTGCGTAAGTAACACTCGTGTACCTGTGCGTACAGTTGTTTTGGCGCCGCTCTTAACATCACTCACTGTTGCTTCAATCTCCCATAGCGTATTCCAGCTAGATATTGTTGACATTGCGGCTCCGAGTGTGATGCTGCTAGGAGAAGCAGCAGTGTCAATTGAAGCACGGGTGCAAACTGGGGTGGCAATAGAAACTACATAATCTGTGATTTTATCGTTGTTGATATCCACTTCAACCTGTTCAGCAGCAGGCGAATTAGTAAATGTTGACGAGCTTATTAATTGCTCAATTGCTTGATTAGCGGCGGCAATCGCTTCATCTCGAGACTGCATATTACCCACAGACTTTAGGTTAGTATTGCTAAGCATAAATGCAGTGGTGACCATGAGCGTAATAAGCAGCAACAGGATGAGACTGACGAACAAAGTGACACCACGCTGGGCATGATAGGATATTGGTTTACTCACGGCGGCGTTTCCCTTCTACCAGCGATATTATTAAGGCGTACCGTAGTAGAAAAAACGTGCCGCTTGAAACCATCGTTATAAGGTCCAAGTGTGGTGCTGCCTAAAGTGTAGGTTTTAGTATCGGTATAACCAGGGCTAATCTTGTCGGCACGGGCAAGCACGTAAAGCTTAACTGCCACTGTATTAGCAAGTTGACTGGCCGTGCAGGGCAGTGCATCGGTGCATTTTACAAAGGCACCATCAGGAACACCATCTCCGCGATTAGTGGGTGTTTTCAGGTTTGCTGGATCAGCCCAATTTACCGCTGAAGCGTAATCAACCGCTGCGCCTGTTTTACTCAGACTATCAACACCTAACTCCACTTGAAAGCTTTCAATGCCCTCAATAAGAGGCACAGCAGCTTGATGCGCAAGTGCTCCTGCCGCAAGATCGAATTGTGAAAGCATTAAAGTTGGAATGCCATCACCTACTGTAGTTGCGTAATCACGGATATAGTAAATGTTGGAAATAAATTTGCGTTTTTCCGTAACAGCGGTGGTGCAGTCTTTTTTATGCAATGTACCAAAGCTAGTAGCAAGTTCGTAGGCTACTGTATCAGCAGTTTTACCTGATGGACAATTAGGCTCAGGAATAGGCCGGGGTGCAGGGAGAAAGTAACTAAGTGATGAGTGAAAATAAAGCTTACCTGAGGTGTCAGCTTCACAATTACTATCACCAGGTAGACAAGTTTCCGCATGGCGAACCAGCAATACATCAGTACTGGTCTTTTTGTTAGTTGCCAAATTAGTCACACAGCCAGAGCCAGATGGTGGAGTAATACCATAGACTTGGACAGGAATGGCAATAAGATTATTAATATATGCAGCCGTCCATGGGGTTGAATATGCTAAACATGGGTTAGGTACAGCAGTAGGTGCATCTGCTGGCACCACGGCTAAAGTGAGATCGTCAAACTGTGGAACATAAGTATCCCAAAATCCAGCATGACTAATATCATCTTGTAATAACTGTATGGCGAAGCGACCATTCTCAATCTGACTATTGGTTTTGGCCATTTCATCATTGGTACGATTGATATTGAGAAACAGCGTAAGTAGCGTGGCAGTAATGACCAATCCTATGGCAATGGCAACCATCAGTTCAATCAAACTAAAACCAGCTTGCAAGGTTTTAATCCGAGCTTTAACTTTTAGCTTAGCATTCTTGTTATTACAACAGTTAAAGGCACTCATGTAAGTGTCGCAATACTAACAATAGTCGTAACAGCCCGACGACAAAGGTCATTTATGCAATTAGCACCAGCACTTGAACTGTCATATGCGTTTTGACCACATGTAACACTTGCCGGTGGCGCTGAAATAGGCACCAAACCTTGCCAAGTGACAGTCACCATATATTGGCTGCTACCTATGCTTTCTACACACCCACGACCACCAATCATAGCACCTACTTTAGTGGTACCTGTAGTTTCAGCGGCACCTTGCAATGCACTACACCATTCACTCCTATCTTTCTCTTGTTGAGTTGATGTCGTGGTGGGACAAGTCATTCCAGCACCAAGTGCGGTCGTGGTTACGTAACTCGCTGCAACGTTACGGTTAGTGGTGATACGGCTCGCCATATCATGTAACAAGATCAAGGCCTGCGCACGCTGATACGACTCCATTTCTGATGACTGCAAACGCATCTGTAGCCCAGCTAATCCTAGTAAACCTACAGCAAGAATTACAATGGTAATTAACACCTCTAACAGCGCTACACCGCGTTGAACACCTCTTGGGGATGTGAACGGCATGACTACCACTTAGCAGCTGGGGCTTTAATCCCCACGCTGTTTAACGTAATTGCACCATCAGTCGCCTGAGAGCCTGTTGGTGTAAAAGTGATGAGGTAAGTTGGCGGTGCGGCAGAATTATCTACCGTAACGTCGTAACTATACTTAGCACTTACTTCAGTTGGCAACGCATAACCGCTTGCTGTAAGTGTAGCTTTATCAGCATAAGCTCGGTTAGCAAGTAAAAATTGTTGCTCTCGATTTGCAATATCCATCATTTGAGACTCTGCAGCGACACGATTTCCACGAATGACATATTGCAGATAATTAGGCAAGGCAATTGCTGCAAGAATGCCGATGATTGCAACGGTAATCATCAATTCAATCAAAGTAAATCCTTGATTAATGCTTTTGCTTCGAGTTTGCATACTTTGCTCCTTTTTACCTGATTCTATTATGCAAAAAAAAAATTGCCAAATCTAGCGGTTGCTGACAATCGGTTATTGCTGTCCGATAAGCGGTAATCTGGATTAGCCCCAGAGTTAACGTAGTCACTTGTGTTAAAATTATTTATCAAATAATTTCTGGGAATTAATAGTAATGCGCATACTTTTAATCATCGTAACAATGACGATGCTTTTGGCTGCTTGCGGCACTAAAGGCCCGCTGTATATTCCCGAGAAACAATATCCACAAGATACACCTACAAAAAACTAGTTTAATCACCTCAACTCCATCTTATAAGTTACTAATGTGAACACTTTTATACTCAAAAACGCCACTCTGCATGCTGAAAATTTGACGCTGAACCAAATTGCTAACGAATTTGGCACTCCATGCTATGTATATTCCAAAGAGATGCTCACTCAAGCTTTTGAACGCTTTAGTGCTGGCTTTGAAGGTACGAATCACCTAGTTTGTTTTGCCGTGAAAGCCAACCCCAATATTGCCATTTTGAACTTATTTGCCCGCTTGGGTGCTGGGTTTGATATTGTGTCTGGCGGTGAGTTGGCACGCGTATTAGCCGCAGGTGGCGACCCTAAGAAAATTGTATTTTCCGGTGTAGGAAAAACTGAAGCTGAAATGCAAGCGGCTTTAAATGCAGGTATTTTTTGCTTTAATGTAGAGTCTGCCAGCGAATTAGCGCGTCTAAACCAAGTCGCTGCGGCTATGGGTAAAGTAGCGCCCGTATCGTTGCGGGTTAACCCAAATGTTGATGCAAAAACGCACCCTTATATTTCTACTGGTTTAAAGAACAATAAATTTGGTGTCGCGTATGACGATGCTCTGGCTATTTACCTGCAAGCTGCAGCGATGCCCAACATTGCAGTGCATGGTGTTGACTGCCATATAGGTTCACAAATCACCGAATTATCACCATTTTTAGATGCACTTGACCGCGTATTGGCATTGGTCGATGCGCTTGAAGCAAAGGGTATCCATATTCAACACATCGATGCCGGTGGTGGTATCGGTATTTGCTATAGTGATGAGACTCCACCTGACTTTATCGCCTATGCTGCCGCCATGCGCGCCAAGCTTGGTGACCGTAACGTGAAACTGGTTTTTGAACCAGGTCGCGCCTTAGTGGGCAACGCAGGGGTATTATTAACCAAAGTAGAGTATTTAAAACATACTGAAGCCAAGAACTTTGCCATTGTCGATGCGGCGATGAATGATTTAATGCGCCCGGCATTATATGACGCTTATCATGACATTAAAGCCGTCAACCCTCGTAAAGACCAAACCAAAGAACTGACCTATGAAATAGTTGGGCCAGTATGTGAAAGTGGCGACTTTTTAGGCCATGACAGAACACTGGCATTAGCTGAAGGTGATTTACTGGCGATCATGTCCGCTGGCGCCTATGGCATGAGCATGGCAAGCAACTACAACACCAGGCCACGTGCGGCTGAGGTGATGGTTGATGATAAACAATGTCACCTGATTAGAAAACGTGAAGTGATTGATGATTTATTTGCCTTAGAAAATATATTACCTAACGTTTAAAGCACTTTAAGCTTAAAAAAACTAAAGTTGCGCGCATTCCCAACTGAGAGTAAATTCGCATGTTAAGTAAGCATTTGAGCTTACTTAAATAATTATTTTAATCATGTGGTTTATTTTGCAGATAAGGGGAAGAAATGAGAAAGCTTTTATTAGGTTTACTGTTTGCTTTTGCTTTTAATGCTATACCTGTTGCTTACGCTGATGAGGCGCTACCAGAGATTGCGCCTGTGGACGAGCCGGCAATACCGCCACTAGATACGACGATGCCAGCAACTTAAAAAAACTAATTGGCAATAAAAAAGCGAAGCCATACCAGCTTCGCTTTTTTACATCCGGCAATTATCGATTAGTCAAAAATCACGGTTTTATTTGCATACAATAAAATACGATTTTCGATATGCCAGCGTACCGCTCGTGACAACACTATACGCTCCAGATCACGTCCTTTTTGAATTAAATCTTCCACTTGATCGCGGTGCGATATACGGTCAATATCCTGCTCGATAATTGGCCCTTCATCTAACACTTCCGTCACATAATGCCCCGTTGCGCCAATCAGCTTCACGCCACGCTCAAAGGCACGATGATAAGGTCGCGCACCAATAAATGCCGGCAAAAACGAATGATGAATATTGATGATCTGCTTAGGATAACGCGCAACAAAATCTGGCGACAGGATTTGCATATAACGCGCCAGCACGATCAAATCAATCTCATATTTGGCGAATAGAGCAAACTGCTGCGCTTCAGCAGCGGCCTTATTATCTTTATTTACTGCAATATAGTGAAAATCCACGCCATAAAAATTCGCTAATGACTCAGTATCACGATGATTGCTAATAATCAGCGGAATATCGCAAGCCAGCTCGCCATTTTTATGGCGGTGCAATAAATCTGCCAAACAATGGTCGTACTGAGAGACCATAATAGCAACGCGCACTGGCTTTTGTGAAAGCTTAAGTTGCCATTCCATACTGAATCTATTGGCGATTTCGGCAAAATGTTGCTCAAAATTGTCTGGCGCCAATGAACAGCCCGCTAAATCCCACTCAACACGCATTAAAAATAGGTTATTTTCGGCATCCTGGTGCTGATCTGCATGCAAAATGTTGGCATCGTGCTGATATAAAAAGTCTGCGATGGCTGCGACGATACCTTTACTGTCTGGGCAGGTAATGAGCAATGTAGCGGTATTTTTAGTGACTACGCTTTTAGCAGCGGTATTTTTCATGTTTTTAAGCACGCCTTGATTTTAAGCATGTCCGAATTTGAGTTAATATACGTATTATACCTTGAGTGAATTTATATGAATAAAAAGTGTGTATGTTAGACCCAGACTTAGCCCAACCATCTGCTGATGTTCTACTCGCAAACCCGCGCGGCTTTTGTGCAGGTGTTGATCGCGCCATCATCATTGTTGAGCAAGCGCTTGAGAAATTTGGTGCGCCGATTTATGTGCGCCACGAAGTAGTGCACAATAAATTTGTAGTGGATGAACTACGCAGCAAAGGCGCAGTATTTGTAGAAGAATTAGATGAGATTCCTGCTGGTAGCACGGTGATTTTTAGTGCGCACGGCGTTTCAAAGGCGATTCGTGCTGAAGCTGACGCGCGTGGCTTAACTGCTTATGATGCTACTTGTCCGCTGGTAACCAAAGTACATATTGAAGTGGCTAAAATGCGCGCTGCAAGCATGGAAATTGTCATGATAGGCCATAAAGGCCACCCAGAGGTTGAGGGCACCATGGGACAAAGCGAAGCAAGCGAAAATGATGGCGACCAAGCCAGCGCTGGCATGTATCTGGTAGAAACGCCTGATGACGTTGCAGGCTTAACGGTTAAAGACCCGCTGAAACTTGCCTATGTCACACAAACTACGCTGTCTATAGATGATGCCGCGCTCGTCATTAATGCGCTAAGGGCAAAGTTTCCGGCGATTCAGGCACCTAAGAGTGACGATATTTGTTACGCGACACAAAATCGCCAGGATGCGGTGAAAATCATGGCGAAAGATTGCGATTTAGTGATTATTGTTGGCTCACCCAATAGCTCGAACTCTAACCGTTTGCGTGAAGTGGCTGAAAACCAGGGTGTTGAAGCATACATGGTAGATAACGCCAGCCATTTGCAGGCGCAGTGGCTAATTGGCAAGAAAAAAATCGGTGTGTCAGCTGGAGCATCTGCGCCTGAAGTACTGGTACAAGAGGTCATTACTAAATTACAACAGCTAGGCGCAAATCAAGTGCAGGAATTACAAGGCGTCATTGAGAGCGTGGTGTTTCAGCTACCTAAAAATTTAACTAATGCCAAGAATTTATCCAGCACTAAAACTTAGTCGAAAAACATCACTCTTAGCTTGATACCAGATTGATTAATTTTGCTTTGAGATTACTCGTTACAGACTTATAAACTTGTCGACATTCAAAACACCAATCTCTGCCTTGATTCTTATTCACACCCCTGATTTACAGGTGCTGATTATGGAACGCGCGGATAAGGCAGGTTATTGGCAATCGGTGACCGGCAGCCTAGAGCAGGGCGAAACGCCACTACAGGCCGCCATACGTGAAGTATATGAAGAAACCGGCTTAGATGCCAGGCAATATGACATGCAGGATTGGAAAATGTCGAATGTATATGAAATTTATGAGCATTGGCGGCATCGCTATGCGCCAGGCACAATAAATAATACCGAGCATCTATTCGGCTTAGAGCTACCCAAGCCTTTACCCATAAAATTGGCAGCTGATGAACATGTACAGTATCAATGGGTAGATTGGCGTGAAGCTGCAAAGCGTGTTTTTTCATGGACCAATATAGAGGCTTTACGCCAGCTAGGTGAACGCCACGGACTCACTCTATAAACTTAAACCAAGGCACTTAAAAGTAGTAAACTATTACTTTGAAGCAAATAAGTTATTGTAATTATGCAAACAGATACCATTCAAAATAAAGCCATGCAAAGCATCCCGATTAAATTTGAACGTTTTCAGGCCACGGATGATGCTGACTGTCAGCGTCGTATTTTAGCCGCGCGGGAAAAGCTGGGTAAACGCTTGGTGATTTTAGGTCATCATTACCAAAATGAAGGCGTGTATCGCCATGCCGATTACACCGGTGATTCACTTAAACTATCGCGCTACACGGAAAATCTGGACGCCGAGTTTATTGTATTCCTCGGCGTACACTTCATGGCTGAAGTAGCCGATATATTAAGCCGCCCTGACCAGATCGTGATCTTACCTGACCTAGCCGCAGGGTGTTCAATGGCAGATATGGCTAACCTCGCTAAAGTTGAACGTAGCTACCGTGAGCTCAATAAAGTGCTTAATTTTGATGAACAAATCACACCCGTGACCTACATCAACTCAGCCGCAGACCTGAAAGCATTTTGTGGCGAACATGGCGGCATAGTTTGCACTAGCACCAACGCCACGAAGATTATCGAGTGGGGATTTAGCCAGCGTGAAAAAGTACTATTCTTCCCAGACCAAAACTTAGGCCGCTGGAGTGGCCATAAGATGGGGATTCCGCTGGAACAAATGCCGATCTGGGATCCAGACCAACCTATGGGCGGCCTGACTGAAGAACAAATCAAGAATGCGAAAATCCTGCTTTGGAAGGGGCATTGTGCGGTGCATCAAATGTTCCGCCTACAAAACATTACCAAATTCCGTGCAGAACATCCTGATGGTTTCGTGATTTCACATCCCGAAGCACCATTTGAGGTTTGCTTGAATTCTGACTATGTAGGCTCTACAGAATATATCCTCAAAACAGTCTCCGAGGCACCGGCAAACACCAAGTGGCTGGTAGGCACTGAGCTTAACCTCGTTAATCGTTTGGCTGACAACATGAAGTCTCAAGGGAAACTTGTGCAGTTCATGAGTCATGTGGTTTGCGAATGTTCGACCATGGCGCGTATAGATCCACAGCATCTGGCTTGGGCACTAGAGAACTTGGCTGAAGATAATATTGTGAATCAAATCAAAGTGCCGGCACATGAAGCCAAGTTAGCTAAACTGACTTTAGAGCGTATGTTGGCGGCTTCCTAAGGTGAGTTTGCAGCAAACTTGCGCCTTATGTGCGTCCACAACCAGCAAGGTACTCTGGCAAGATGATTTTTGTCGTGTAGTGTTATTGAACGATGCAGACTACCCGGCTTATTGCCGCGTTGAATTGCTCGCGCATATCAAGGAGATGACAGATTTATCACCAGTACAACGTGCGCGGATGATGAAAACAGTATTCGCGGTAGAAGTGGCGCTAAGAGAGGTGTTTAATCCGGATAAAATCAATCTAGCTAGCCTGGGCAACAAAACACCGCATATACACTGGCATGTAATCCCGCGCTTTGAAAATGACAGACACTTTCCTAACTCACATTGGGGTGAGGTAATGCGCGATGGTAAGCCTGAATCGCTGGACGAAAAAACCATTGAAGCATTGACGCAAAAAATTACCACACATATAGCATGTGCATTAAATATCGCTTCTAGCTAAATCACCAGTCGCTCAACTACCTTGCCATTGATTAAATGGCTTTCGATGATTTCATCAATATCTTCATTATCGACAAATGTGTACCAAATCGCCTGCGGGTAAATCACCAGCAGCGGCCCTTCGTTGCAGCGGTCAAAACAGCCGGCACGATTGATACGCACTTTGCCTTTGCCGTTCAAGCGTAGTTTTTTAACCTGCGCTTTCATGTGGTCAAACGCAGCTTCAGCACCTTTAGCCATGCAGCAAGATTCACCGCCCTCGCGCTGGTTCAAACAAAAAAATACATGATGCTGAAAGTGATTGTCAGTTTTAGTTTGCATAGTCATATTTCAAAAGTTGCGTCTACTCGGTGGCTAAGTTATCTTCTTTAGTAAAAGTCCATGTTCTGGTAATACTCAGAACATCAATTTCCTTACGCACATCATCGGGAAACCTTGCATACGGCGCGGCCAGTTCAACTATATGTTTCGCGGCTTCATCCAGCACTTTATGCCCAGAGCTACGATTTAGCTCTATCTTTTCGATGCTGCCATCAGCATTGATAGACACAGTCATTTGCAATTGTCCATATAACTTTAAGTCTTTAGCCGCCTCAGGATAATTGAGGTTACCAACCCGCTCGACCTTTTGGCGCCAGGCATCCACATAAAGTGCATAACGATACTCTTTAGTTCGCGCGCCGATGAATTTGCGTTTCGGACGTTTTTGATAATCATCCTGCTGCTTGGAAATTAAGGCTTCCAAGCGATCCATCTCGAGCGCCGCCACCGTCATATCATGCAGTTTCAGATCTTTATTTGGCGATTCCTGACTACCGGTATCCGACACTTTAGCCGCGGCCTTTTGCATTGCTTGAGAATCAACTTGTATTGATGATTTCATTTGCGTCATCAACGCTTGTGCCTCTTTTTCCAGCATGGCGACACGTTTTTGTTCTTGCGTTTCATCTGCAACCTGCTGGGTCGCTTTTGTGCCGGATTTTTCCTCTGCCATGGACTTAGCCGTGAATTCAGACTTTTTCTGCTTTAATGCTGGCAAAGCAGTCTTCATTTTACGGTCTTGTTCGGTATTACCACCTCGATCTAAATCTGCCTGTGCAAAAGTATCTGCATTATCTGGCTTGGTATTCGTTTTAGCATTGACTAACATCACGTCTAAAATAGGCAGATTGTCAGTGAATTTTTTTAGTTCCGGCTTAAAGTGAATACTCAAAACCGCGGCATGGATCGCTAGTGACACCCAAATAGCGATACTCATGACGCTCATCGATTTCAGCTTTGGCGCAAGCACGTGCGCTTGAGTCTGTTTAAAGACATTAGCCATGCTTAGACTCAAGATTATACTTGCATGCAAGTGACTCCAGTATCTTTTGATGCACACCACCAAAGCCACCATTGCTCATCACTAGCACCTGATCACCAGCTTGAGCTGCTTGAGTAATCGCTGACACCATTGCGGTTAAATCTTCATATACTTTAGCTTTAGTCGCGATAGGTGCAAGTGCTTCCGCAGCATCCCAACCTAGATTTGCACCATAGCAGAATACTAAGTCTGCATCTTTCAGGCTATCCGGCAAAGCACCTTTCATCACACCTAACTTCATGGTGTTAGAGCGCGGCTCTAGCACGGCTAAGATACGTGCCCTGCTCACTTTAGCGCGTAAACCAGCGACCGTTGTTTCAATGGCAGTTGGATGATGTGCAAAATCGTCATACACGGTGATGTTGTTTACTGTGCCACGAATCTCCATGCGGCGTTTCACATTTTTGAATTCACCGAGTGCCGCAATACTCACTTCAACGGAGACACCCACGTGCCTGGCGGCAGCAATACTCGCTAGTGCGTTCATACGATTATGCTCGCCAAGCAAATCCCACTGCACGCGGCCTTGGAGCTTACCGGCCAACATCACATCAAAACTGCCGTTACCTTCTGCATTTTCGGCTTGCCAGTGCGTATTTAGGCCAAACTGCTCCACTGGTGTCCAGCAACCGCGGTCAAGCACGCGCTGCAGGCTCGCTTCTTTGCCGTTACTGACAACCAAACCCTGCTGAGGTACCGTTCTAACCAAATGATGAAACTGCGTTTCAATCGCTGCCAAGTCGGCAAATATATCCGCGTGGTCAAATTCCAGATTGTTTAATACGGCTGTGCGTGGGCGATAGTGGACAAATTTGGAGCGTTTATCAAAGAAGGCAGTATCGTACTCGTCTGCCTCTATCACAAAAAATGGTGAAACACTGTTGGCATCTTGCTTTGGTGCTTGCGGCAGCCGTGCAGACACGGCAAAGTTTTGTGGCACGCCGCCAATAAGGAAACCCGGCGCCAAACCTGCATATTCCAGTATCCAGGCCAACATAGACGAAGTTGTGGTTTTACCATGGGTACCGGCTACAGCCAATACCCACTTGCCTTGCAGCACATTTTCTGCCAACCATTGCGGGCCGGAAATATAAGGCAAGCCTCGGTTCAGGATTTCTTCCATCAGCGGATTACCACGCGACACCACGTTGCCAATGACATAAACGTCTGGATTAAGTGAGGTTTGTGACGAATCAAAACCCTCAATCAGCTCAATGCCCTGCGCTTCAAGCTGCGTGCTCATAGGTGGATAGACATTGGCGTCACAGCCAGTAACTTTATGGCCTTCAGCTTTCGCAAGCACTGCGATGCCGCCCATAAATGTGCCACAAATACCTAAAATGTGAATATGCATATTAAACTAAAGTGTTAAGTTAACTAATTTTAGCAAATACATAGTTTATAAGCACTTTTTATTTCAAATATGAACTTTCTTTATGCAAGACTCTAAGCAAGATATTAGGAAAGATTGGGCGATAGCCATCTTTCCAGATATTCTTTTGTCAATCCACGACGGTTCGCCATCTCAACTAGCTGATCTTCACCGATTTTATCTACACTGAAATATTTAGAATCTGCATGTGAGAAATAAAAGCCGGATACTGCCGCCCCTGGATACATGGCAAAAGATTCTGTGAGTTGCATATCAATCGCTTCAGCCTGCAACAACTTGAACATATCAGGTTTTACCGTATGGTCTGGGCAAGCGGGGTAGCCTGGCGCAGGCCTGATACCCTGATACTTCTCTTTGATTAGCGCTTCCTTACTCAAGCTTTCAGTAGCTGCATAGCCCCAAAAATCTAGCCTAACGCGTTCATGCATATATTCTGCGAAGGCTTCTGCCAGCCTATCGGCTAAAGCTTTCAACATAATGCTACTGTAATCATCATGCGCCGCTTCAAATTTCTTCTCGTGCTTTTCTATGCCCAAGCCTGCTGTGACTGCAAATAGCCCAATATAATCATTGATGCCTTTAGGGCCGATAAAGTCGGCCAGGCATTGGTTAGGGCGTGCAACGCCCTCAATCACCGGCTTGACGGTTTGCTGGCGCATACCATAGTAAGTAAACGCTACCTGGCTACGCGTATCATCCGTGTAGATTTCAATATCATCTTCATTCACCATATTGGCAGGGAACAGCGCCACCACGCCATTCGCGGTCAACCAGCGACCATCAACGATTTTTTTCAGCATATCCTGCGCTTCAGCGAATAGCTTAGTTGCCGCGTCACCCACCACCGCATCTTTCAGAATCGCCGGGTAGAATCCCGCTAAATCCCATGTCTGGAAGAATGGCGTCCAATCAATATATTGCGCAATTATGCTTAAGTCTGCATTTTTAATTTCACGTCGACCAATAAACTTGGGCTTCACCGGCGCATGTTCACCAGTGAATGCAAGCTTGGCTTTATTGGCACGCGCCTGTGCAATGGTGAGCATAGGCGTGCCTTTTTTATTGGCATGCTGCGTGCGGGCTTTTTCATAATCGGTGGCGACTTCAGCAATGTAAGCATCACGACTTTCCGGTGTGAGCAGTGATTGCATGACTGAAACCGAACGCGAAGCATCGGCCACATAAATAATGGGGCCATCATAATGCGGCGCGATTTTTACTGCGGTATGTGCACGCGAGGTGGTTGCGCCGCCAATTAATAACGGCATTTTTAAACCTTTGAAATATGGGTCACGCTGCATTTCTTTAGCGATATGCGCCATTTCTTCCAAAGACGGTGTAATCAAACCAGATAAGCCAATGATATCGGCATTTTCAGCTTTGGCCATGGCAAGGATTTCGGATGCCGGCACCATCACGCCCATGTTCACCACTTCAAAGTTATTACACTGCAAGACTACCGATACGATGTTCTTACCGATGTCATGTACATCA